>CAZXGW010000063.1:0-7934 GCA_964640355.1 uncultured Enterobacteriaceae bacterium | reverse complement strand
AATCCGGTCCTTGACCTCAGGTAAAAAATCATGCTGAAAACTGGCGTGGTCGGTGCGGCGGGATATACGGGCCTGGAATTATTGCGCCTGCTTGCGCAACATCCCGGGGCGGAAATCGCTGTTGTTACTTCGCGAAACGAGGAAGGCAGGGCAGTGCCGGAAGTCTTTCCCGCGCTGCGCGGTTTTGTCGATCTCGAATTCTGCAATCACGAAACATCCTTGCTGGAAGAATGCGACATCGTATTTTTTGCAACACCAAACGGTACGGCGATGCATCAGGCCGGCAGGTTGCTGGATTCGGGTATCAAGGTCGTCGACCTGTCAGCCGATTTCAGGTTGCGGGACGCCGGTCTCTGGACGAAGTGGTACGGCGAACCACACGCGGCGGAAAATTTGCTCGACCGGGCCGTTTATGGCCTGCCCGAGCTGAACAGGGATAAAATTGCGTCCGCCAATCTCGTTGCCAACCCGGGCTGCTATCCGACGGCCGTGATCCTTGCCCTGATCCCGGCGCTCGAAGAGGACATCATCGACCGGCGCATGATCATCGCGGATGCCAAATCAGGCGTCAGTGGCGCCGGCCGCAAGGCGGCGGTGCATACCCAGTTCTCGGAAACGAGCGAGTCGTTCAGTGCGTACGCAGCCGGCGGACACCGGCACCTGCCGGAAATATGCCAGGCGCTGAACGAGGTGGCGGGTGATTCCGTTTCCCTGACGTTTGTCCCGCATCTCGTTCCGATGGTGCGCGGCATTCACGTCACCGTTTATGCGAAACTTTTGCAGGAAGATGCCGGCGTTCAGGCGATATACGAACGGCGCTACCGGAATGAATACTTTGTCGATGTCATGCCGGACGGTTCTCATCCGGACACCCGCTCCGTGCGCGGCTCGAACTTCTGCAGGATAGCGCTGCACAGGCAGGAACGAAATGACATGCTGATTATACTGTCGGTGATTGATAACCTGGTGAAGGGTGCGGCCGGCCAGGCCGTACAGAATATGAATATCTTGTTCGGCCTTGATGAAAAGGCGGGGCTCGAAGCTGCCGCCCTGTCGCCATGAACTGCTGCACGAGTCCCGCTGAATATCGGCATGTCCATGACGCGCGACGCCGGGGGTGCTGCGCGAGGCGCACGGATCAAACGGTAACGTATAAATGGTACGCCTGGTCGTAAAGCAGCAAAGGCCCTTTCAGCTGCTGCTTGCCGTAGTTATCCTGAGCCTTGTGGTATCCGCTTTAGTGTGGTTTTATCTGGATGAAAGCCATCGTGCCTATGTCGAATCGCGCCATGTCTCCTCAATAGAAAGCAAACAGCTCCAGGAAACCAACCGCAGGCTCATGCGGGAAAACAGGAAGCTGAATGAACGGCTGGTCATGCTGGAGCGTGCGGCCCAGATCGACAGCCAGTCGGCCGCCCACATGCAGAATGAAATCCGGGATATGCAGGATGAGATATACCGGCTGAAGGCGGAGCTGGAGTTCTACCAGGGGATAATGACCTCCGCCCGCGGCACTGACGGCCTGAGCATCCAGGGCCTCTATATTGAGCCCATGCAGGAGGAGCAGAACTTTCGGTTTAAACTGATATTAACCCATGTATCGAAAAGTGATAAGGTGGCTGAAGGCCAGGTCGAGATGACAGTTGAAGGGCTCCAGAACGGAGCAGCCAGGGCGCTGAATTTTGAGGACCTGGCTCTCAACCTGATGCCCGACATGACGTTTAAATTCAAGAACTTCAAGCGCCTGGAGGGTAACATGGTGTTGCCGGAGGGTTTCGTGCCGCAGCGTGTCGTTGTCCGGTTGCACTCCAAAGATAAAACGGTGTCTAATATCAAAAGGGTTTTCAGCTGGTCAGAAGCTACCGGCTAGGGTGGATGAAGAACGTATGTGGAACAGGAAAAGAAAGCGCAAGGCAACGCGAATCGACACGCTGGTCGGCCAGCATACCGAGGTCGTAGGCGACGTGAAATTCACCGGCGGACTGCATGTTGATGGCACGATCAAGGGCAATGTCATTGCCGACAACGACGGGCGCTCGATGCTTTCCTTAAGTGAGCAGGGAACTATAGAGGGAGAGGTCAAGGTGCCCTATCTGGTGCTCAACGGCGTGGTCATCGGTGATGTTCATGGTGGTGAACATGTTGAGCTGTCCTCCAAGGCGAAAATAACGGGGAATGTGTACTACAACCTGATCGAGATGGCGATCGGCGCGGAAGTCAACGGCAAGCTCGTGCATTTTTCCGAAGGCGAGGAAATGCCGATAGCGCTTGCGCACGACAAGCCCATAGAGGCGCGGGATTGAACCGATGCAGATATTGACGGGTGGTGAATAATGAGCGCAGAGCATGAAATGCCGGACCCGCTGGTATTTACGAATGCCGCGGCAGTAAAGGTCAGGGAGCTCATAACCGAGGAGGGCAATGACGCCCTCATGCTGCGTGTTTTTATCAGCGGCGGCGGCTGTTCAGGTTTTCAGTACGGGTTCACCTTCGATGAAAAAATAGAAGAAGGTGATACCGTGATTGAAAAGGAAGGCGTCAAGCTGCTGGTTGACCCGATGAGCTTCCAGTACCTGGCTGGCGCCGAGATCGACTACACCGAGGGCCTGGAAGGCGCCCAGTTCGTAATCCGCAACCCGAATGCCACCACCACCTGCGGCTGCGGGTCATCTTTTTCCGCCTGAACCCCGTACCAGACCGGTCTTGTACACCGGACCCCTGTTTGTCCGTTTCCCCCGTCGCGCCGGCGTGGCAGCATTAGATTTCCCGATCGTGCCGGCCCGCGGCGGTATGCCTTTCCGGCCCGGTGCATGCCCTTATGTTTCTCCGTCTTCATAATGAGGGTTTTTTGTATTACGCTATGGCCCGCCGCTTCCGGGGGCGTTTACCGTTTCCTGCAGTTAACCGAACGTGGCAGGCAACGCAGGGGCATTGATCGGGGATAGCCGGGTATGACACGACACTACTATATAAATGAATGTCCCGGCGGGCGCGGCCGCGGTGTTTTCGCAAACAGGGCTTTCGTGCCGGGCGAATACATCCTGAGTTTCTCCGGGAAACACACCCCCATTCATGAAATCATTGACTTCACCCATTATCTGCAGGTAGCACCCGGGATGTTTTTGAGTCCCACGGGCAAGGAAGATGATTTTGTCAACCACAGTTGCGATCCGAACTGCGCTGTCTATTTTGAGAACGGGGGGGCAGTTTTACGGGCGGTTGCCCATATCGCCAGGAACGACGAATTGTCCTTTGATTACGGAACGGTCATGTTCAGTGAGCCCACGACGTTCCATTGTGAATGCGGAAGTCCGAAATGCCGCGGGTTGATAGGCAGTTTCTACACCCTTCCGGAAACACTGCGGCATTATTACCTGACGAAGAACATGGTGCCGTTGCTTAATCACTACACGCTGGAGGAGTTGCGCCTGGCGGAAAATACTCAGGCAATCTGATTAGCGTGGTGCGGCTTTCCGATCAGGCCCTGCCACCCCTGTCCCGTCCGTCCGCCGTATAAATTCCGCCGAGAACACAGGCGGTACTCGCACCCGTGACCGACGGGAGATTGCCGGGAATTCCTTCCAGGCGACATCGCGCCAGCCACGCAAAACACATCGCCTCAACGGCGTCTGGATCGATGCCGAGTTCTGCGGTCGTCATGACAGGATAGCCCGCCAGTTGCCGGTGCAGGTGATGCATGAGTTGCGGATTGTGCGCACCGCCTCCACACACGAGAACTTCTCCTGGAGCATCGGTGCAATCTTTAATCGCCGCCGCAACACTGGCGGCCGTCAGGGAGGCAAGCGTCGCCTGAACATCCTGTGGGGTGAGTTGTTTGCCGGCAGTTGCGAGCTTGTTATCAAGCCATCCGCAATTGAAATAGTCGCGCCCGGTGCTCTTGGGCGGCGGCAGGCGGAAATAGCCGTCGTCCAGGAGGATACCCAGGAGATCGTCATCCACCTTGCCCGTGGCCGCCCACTCCCCGTCCCGGTCCATGTCCCGGCCGGTATGGCGGTTTGCCCAGCAGTCGAGCAGCACGTTACCCGGACCGGTATCGAAGCCCAGGACCGGCAGTTTCTTCCGGATTGCAGGCAGCCAGGTGATGTTCGCTATGCCGCCGATATTGAGTACCAGCCGGTCCGCGTCCGGTTGTTGAAACAGGTGCGCGTGAAACAGGGGGGCCAGCGGGGCGCCCTGGCCGCCCGCCGCCAGATCCATGCCCCTGAAATCGGCGACGGTCACTGTACCCGTCAAGTACGCAATGGTATTGGGATCGGCGATCTGCAGGCTGCATGGTTCAGGTCCTTCAGGCCTGTGGAGGATGGTCTGGCCGTGACTGCCGATTGCCGTAACGGAGGTTCGGTTGATCCCGCTGTTCTTCAGCAGCGACAACGCCGTTTCGGCAAACAGCCTCCCCAGCTGAATATCCAGGCGTGATGCCTGGTCAAGGGTGCTTTCTCCGGTAAGTGCCTTGAGTGCCTTGCGCAGGTTTTCACCGATGGGTTGCTGCCTGTATTCAAGCAGCCTGATAGTGGTGCCGGAAATTTCGACCAGTGCGCCGTCAACAGCGTCCATGCTGGTCCCGGACATCAAGCCTATGTAATACACCTGGCCGGAAAAGGATCGTCAATCCGTGGCATGTACGGTATCGGATTTATCGTTCAGGGCAAGGGCGGGTGTAACGTATCGCGGGGCGGCGGAGTACGCTGTCTTCCCGGTGATTACATCAAGCTGCGCCAGCAGGGGCAATGTCTGCGTTCTGAATCTTGCCATTTCTTCATGCGGGATGCCGAGGGCCTTGGGCAGTTCCACGGTCAGGGGGTTGTGGTGTACGCCGTTAACGCGAAATTCGTAATGCAGGTGCGGGCCGGTGGCGAGGCCCGTCATGCCAACGTATCCGATGGTTTGTCCCTGTTTGATGCGCTTGCCCGCCGCCACGCCGCGCGCAATACCCGACAAATGCGCATACAAAGTGCTGTATTTCCCGCCGTGCCTCAGTATCACGACCTTGCCGTAGCCACCATTGTTGCCGGCAAAGGTGACCGTGCTGTCACCCGTTGCCACCACCGGCGTACCCGCGGGCGCCGCGTAGTCGACACCCTTGTGGGCGCGCATTTTATTGAGGACGGGATGTCTGCGTTTGAGGCTGAACCCCGAGCTGATTCTCGTGAAATTGACGGGTGTGCGCAGGAAGGCCTTGCGCATGCTGTAGCCTTCGTCGGAATAATAATCGGCGTGACCGTCGTCATGGACATAACGAACGGCGCGATAGGACTTGTCCTGGTTGATGAATTCGGCTGCCAGTATCGGCCCGTCATCCACCTTGGCGCCGTTCTTGTGGTGTTCCTCGAATATCACGTAAAAGCGATCGCCTTCGCGGATATCCAGGGCAAAATCAATATCCCAGCCATAAATACCCACGAGTTGCATGATCAGGTTGTCGGAAAGACCGGCATTCCGGGCGGTCAGGTACAGTGAATGGCTGATAACCCCCTCTGCTTCACCGATTCGCTTTTCAATCTCGGCCGCGACGCTTTCCGCCCTGAATCCCTCATCGTGGCGTTTCACGGAGAGCACCGTGGCGTGACTGATGTCGTATTCCAGCGCCGCCAGCCGCCCTTCGAGGACCTGATAGCGAAGTTCATGGTCCGGCTTCAGGCGTTTGAGGATCGCCGTATCCCCACCCAACGCCATTATCTCATGAAGGTCACGCGGGCTGAGTTCCAGGCGATCGAAGATCAGGGAAAGATTGTCTCCCTTCCTCACCACGACGGTACTCCAGGGTGTCTCTTCCTGGCCCTGGACTGCGGGATCTTCGAGTTCGGGGAAGGGGCGGATATCCTCAGGGTGCTGCGGGCTGGGGATGGCGATTGTGGTGATCTCCATCCCGGAAACGGCCGGCCCGGGATGGTCCATCAGGACAGGGGCCGTCGTTTTTGGACCGGCATGATCAGCCAGGTTTGCAGGTATAACCCTGGAGGGATCATGGGATCGCATGCCCAGGATCAGCGCGGCTGCGGCGCATAGAATTACGACGGGTAAACGGTAATACCCGCGGCCAAAGGGATATGGCCGATCGGAAACCCGGCGGATTACCGGTTTATAGTTTTTCTTTAGGTAGACTCTATAACCCACCGTGTATCCCCAGATTTTTTTTATTACAATATCGCGGGAACGGCGGGCAGTCAAACATTCCCTTGTCAGGAGCAAACGTGAATCCTGTATCAGGCCGGACCGGCGAATTTTGCATACGAAAATATCGACCGCACTGAGGCGCGATGGCGACAATTTCTGAAGTAATGGCCAGGCTGTGCAGCGGTGCGGAAGAGGTCCTGCTTGAATCCGAGCTCAGGCAGAGATTGAAGGCAAAGCGGCCGCTCAGGGTAAAGGCCGGATTCGATCCGACGGCACCCGACCTGCATCTTGGCCATACCGTGCTCATCAATAAACTGCGCCAGTTCCAGGATTACGGGCACCTGGTCATTTTTCTCATCGGTGATTTTACCGGGATGATCGGCGATCCATCAGGCAGGAGTTCGATCCGTCCGGCGCTGACGCGGGAAGAAGTGGAGGTCAATGCCGAGACATACAGGGAGCAGATATTCAAGATCCTGGATCCGGACAGGACGCGTATCGAATTCAATTCCCGCTGGATGGATAAAATGGGCGCTTCAGATCTCATCAGGCTTGCCGCGAAGCACACCGTGGCCCGCATGCTGGAACGCGATGATTTTTACCAGCGTTACTCGAACAACCAGCCGATCGCCATCCATGAATTCCTCTACCCCCTGGTCCAGGGCTACGATTCCGTGGCGCTAAAGGCGGACGTGGAACTGGGGGGTACGGACCAGAAATTCAACTTGCTCGTCGGGCGGCAAATGCAGGAGGCCTACGATCAACCGCCGCAAGTCGTGCTCACCATGCCGATTCTCGAGGGGCTTGATGGCGTACAGAAGATGTCCAAATCGCTGAATAATTATATTGGCATCGCCGAGCCGCCCGACCAGATATTCGGCAAGCTGATGTCCATATCGGATGATCTGATGTGGCGGTACTGGGAACTCCTGAGTTTCCGACCGCCAGCGGAAATAAAACGTCTCAAAAAGAAAGTGCGGGAAGGGGCAAATCCGCGGGACATTAAAATGGAGCTGGCAGTAGAGATCGTTTCGCGGTTTCATGGTGCAACCGCAGCAAAAATGGCCAGGGAGGAATTCATCAACCGTTTCCGCCACGGGGCCCCGCCCGCCGATATGGAGGAGACAGAGTTGCTGTCCGCCGGCCCCTCATTGGCGCTTGCCCACGTATTGAAGCAGTCAGGTCTTACCTCCAGCACCTCGGAGGCCCGCAGGATGATCCGCCAGGGAGCGGTGCGCGTTGACAGCCAGCGCGTTGAGGATATCGACCGGGAACTTTCTGCCGGCCCGGGCTGTGTATATACGGTACAGATTGGCAAACGCAAATATCGCCGGGTCCGCATCAAGCCTTTCCCTCGAAAGAAAGTTCAAAGTTGAAAGTTCAAAAAAGTTGAAAGAAGTTTACTGGGCCAGGACCCGCCCGCTGGCACGTTTTCCCGCCATTGTTCAGACCGCCTGCAACCGGCCGGCAGGAGGGGTTTTGGGATCAGAAATTTTGCAGGGATTCCAGTATCTTGCGTTATCTGAAGTGGACGTAAATGCCGTGTTGACGGGTCTCTTGAGGGGTGTATAATTTCGCGTTCTCGGTTGGGGGCTCCCAGCCCCGTTCTTTAACAATTCCTGATTAAGAAATTTGTGTGGGCGCTTGCGTCGATGACTGGTATCACCAGACTTTATCGATGGAAGCAACCATGGATACATGACAATTGCGACCATCGAGCCAAGATTTGCTGCCTTAAGCAGCTTCAAACTTAAACTGAAGAGTTTGATCCTGGCTCAGATTGAACGCTGGCGGCATGC
>CAZXGW010000062.1:0-8092 GCA_964640355.1 uncultured Enterobacteriaceae bacterium | reverse complement strand
CTCGAACCCCTGTTTTCGCCGTGAGAGGGCGACGTCCTGGGCCACTAGACGAAGGGAGCTGTCGGAATTGAAAAAAAACCGGTGGATTGATGCTATTATACGTGCCCACCGTGACGCCACAACAGCCTCCCTGCCGCAGCTTCCCCATGAACAAAGCGAGCTTTCCTGCAGCATGACCGCCCCCCGCCATCCGGAAAAAGTGACGGAATTCGTACCGCGGCCACGCATCATCCCCCGATCCGGCCACAACATTTCCCGCACCAACATCAGCGAAAACGCGCTGAAGGTGTTATATCGTCTGAAGAATGCCGGTTACAAGGCCTATCTGGTCGGTGGCTGCGTCCGCGATCTCCTGATGGATCTGAAGCCCAAGGATTTTGACGTTGCCACGGACGCGCGTCCTGAACAGATCCGTGAACTGTTCCGCAACTGCCGGCTTATCGGGCGGCGTTTCCGGCTCGCGCACATCAGGTTCGGTCGCGAGATTATCGAGGTATCAACCTTCCGGGCGCCCCACGATCCGGCCAGCGGTGGTGGTCACGTCGAGGACGGCAGGATCGTCCGCGATAACGTCTATGGCGACATTGACGACGATGTCTGGCGCAGGGACTTCACCATCAATGCCCTGTTTTACAACATCGAGGATTTTTCCCTGGTGGATTATGTCGGTGGCCTCGGCGATATCCGGGCGAAGGTCCTCAGGTTGATCGGTGATCCGAAAACGCGTTACCAGGAAGACCCGGTTCGCATGCTGCGGGCCGTCCGGTTTGCCGTAAAGCTGGGATTCACCATGCATCCGGCGACGGAGGAGGCGATTGCCGGCTGCTCCGAACTGCTGCAGAACGTTTCACCCTCGCGTTTGTTCGAGGAATTCATGAAGCTGTTCATGGGCGGCTGCGCCCTGGCGGCCTATACCCGGTTGCGCCGTCAAGGCCTGTTCAACCTGCTGTTTCCAGAAACCGGCAGGATGCTGGACGAGGAGGGCGACGGCTTGACCCACAGGATGCTGAGCTGCGTCTTTCATAATACCGATGTCCGGTTCCGGGAGGACAAACCGGTAACCCCCGGCTTTATCATCGCTGCATTGCTGTGGACGCCGATGACGAGAATCGCGGAAGAGCATAAAAGCAACGGCCTCCCGGAGATGGACGCGATCTTCCTCGCCGGCGATGCCGTTATCTCCAGGCAGGTCAGCAGCGTCGCGTTGCCGCGCCGGTTTACCCGGATAACGCGGGAAATCTGGGCTCTGCAGGGCAGGCTGAAGCATCACCACGGCAAGCGTTCTCTCCGGCTCCTGTCACATCCCCGGTTCCGCGCCGCCTATGATTTTCTGCTGCTGCGCGCGGAAGCGGGAGATAACGTCCGGGACCTGGCGGAGTGGTGGACTGAATTCGTGAATGCCAACAGGGCCTTGCTCTCCGAGCCGGCGGTATCCGAAGCAAGGCCGGCGGGACGCCGCCGACGCCGCCGCAAACGGAGCGTTGACTGAGCGGACCGGGTGCCGCATCTCCGCGACACGCGGTCTCCCGGAGGGTTGCCCGGCAGCCCGTAACCGGTGAAGGTTGTTTGTGGGAGGAAGCGGGATACCCGATGCCATTGGTCTACGTGGGGCTGGGCAGCAATCTGGGGAGACCGGAGGAACGCCTCAGGAACGCGGTAAAGGCGCTTTCCGGCCTGCCTGACACCACGCTCGTTTGCTGTTCTTCATTCTACCGAAGCAGGCCGGTCGGCCCGCAGGATCAGCCCGACTATATCAACGCCGTGGCGAAGCTTGAAACGAAGCTGCCGGCGTTCGAACTGCTCGACTGCCTGCAGGCGCTGGAAGAGCGGGAGGGCCGCGTTCGGACGGCGGAACAGTGGGGGCCGAGAACCCTGGATCTCGATTTGCTGCTCTACGGCGATCAGATCATCAGCGAGGAACGCCTCGTTGTTCCGCATCCCGAGATGCACAGGCGGAGCTTCGTGTTATATCCGCTGTTCGAGATTTCCCCCGGCATTGTCATTCCCGGTCTGGGGCCCATTGAAACGCTGCTTGAAAAGGTAAATGATGACGGCCTTCAAAAGCTGGCGTCTTGATGAACAGGATCATACCGGAATACATTGTCATTGAAGGCCCGATAGGCGTGGGGAAAACTTCTCTCGCCCGGCGCCTGGCGGAAACGTTCAACTGCGATCTGATGCTGGAGGCTTCTTCTGACAATCCGTTTCTGCCCGCCTTTTATGAAAACCCGCGGTCGGCCGCACTGCCGGCGCAGCTGCACTTTCTTTTCCAGCGGGCAAAACAGATGGAAACCCTGCGACAGAAGGATCTGTTCAAGTCCGCGCACATCGCGGATTTCCTGCCGGAGAAGGACAGGTTGTTTGCGAGGGTGACACTGAATGACAATGAATACGAGTTATACCGGCAGGTGTATGAACGCGTGATTACGGACATGCCGGTACCCAACCTGGTGATTTATCTTCAGGCACCCGCGGATGTCCTGCTGAATCGGATCCGCGAGCGCGGAATTGAATATGAAAAACATATCCAGGCGGATTACCTGAAACGGGTGGCCGACGCGTACGTCGAATTTTTTTATCACTACGATCTGTCTCCGTTGCTTATCGTCAACACGGCTGAACTCGACCTGGTCAATGGTTCGCGCAGTTTCGACATGCTGGTCGATTACATGGGCAGATTGCCTGCCGGCCGGCATTACCTCAATCCGAAAGAGCTGTGATGGAAAAAGTAACCCTGAAAACCCTCGGCAGGATGAAACGGGAAGGAGTGAAGATCGCCTCGCTGACCGCCTACGATGCCGGTTTTGCCAGGCTCCTGGACGAGGCGGGTGTTGACGTCATCCTCGTCGGAGATTCTCTCGGCATGGTTCTCCAGGGGGGCGAGACGACGCTCAAGGTCACCATGAGCGACATGATCTACCATACCCGGCTGGTGAAGCAGGGTTGCCGGCGCGCCCTGATCGTGAGCGATATGCCGTTCATGAGTTATGCAACCCCCGCCCAGGCGCTGGGCAATGCCGCAAGACTGGTCAGTGAAGGCGGGGCGGAAGTGGTCAAGCTGGAAGGCGGCGCCGTGGTGGCGGATGTGATTTCGCATCTGGACCGGCACGGCATCGCCGTGTGTGCGCACCTCGGCCTGACGCCGCAGTCCATCCACAAGTTCGGCGGCTACCACGTGCAGGGCAGGGAACAGGAAACGGCGGAAAGAATCATCAGCGACGCGAAGCGTCTGGAGAAGGCAGGCGCGTCCATGCTCGTGCTCGAATGCGTGCCTTTCGCGCTGGCGGGCGAGGTCACGCGGCAACTGGGGATTCCGGTCATCGGCATCGGCGCGGGCGCCGCCTGCGACGGCCAGGTCCTGGTGCTTTACGACGTCCTCGGCATTTCGGCGCGGCAACCCGGTTTCTCGAAAAATTTTCTTGCATCGTGCGGCTCAATCAGGACCGCCGTCGAAACCTACGTCGCCGAAGTCAGGTCAGGCAGTTTCCCGGCCGAAGAACATCAATATCACTGATGTTGTGGGTTGATACCATAGCGGACCTGCGCGAGCAGGTCGGGCGCTGGCGCAACGAGGGACAGCGTATCGCGCTGGTTCCCACCATGGGCAATCTGCACGAAGGCCATCTCGCGCTGGTGAAAAAGGCGCGGGACGAGGCGGATCGGATCATCGTTTCCGTGTTCGTGAATCCCACCCAGTTTGTCGCCGGGGAGGACTATGACGAGTATCCGCGTACGCCCGGGCAAGACAGGGAAAAACTCGCGGCCTGCCGCGCCGACCTCGTTTTTCAGCCCGGCGTCGATGAAATATATCCGGGAGGCTTTGCCGGGAGAACGTCGGTTACGGTGCCAGCGCTTGACAGCATATTTTGCGGCACCTTTCGCCCGGGTCATTTCACCGGCGTGGCCACCGTGGTGTGCAAGCTGCTGAACATCGTACAGCCGGATTGCGCGATATTCGGCGAAAAGGATTACCAGCAACTGTTGGTCGTCAGGCACCTGGCGGCCGATCTGTGCCTGCCGGTCAGGATCATCGGCGTACCGACAGTCCGCGAAAAAGACGGCTTGGCGCTGAGCTCGAGGAACGGCTACCTGAGCGCCGGAGAACGGGAGGTCGCCCCGCGGCTCTACCAGGTGCTCTGCACGGCAGCGGAGAAGATCAAACGGGGCGATCGTGATTACGACGTTATTGAAAAAAATGCAGACGAGGCCCTGCGCAATGCGGGATTCAGGACCGAATATCTCGCCGTCCGGAACGCCGGCGATCTCGGCATTCCCGGAGATGATGACCTGGTCATCCTGGCAGCGGCCTGGCTCGGCAAGGCCCGGCTCATCGACAATATCATCATCAGGCGTTGAAGACGGGGCGAATTTCAGCCATACTTTTTGAATTCCAGGGTTGTTTATTTCGTACCGGCATGCAACTTACTGTTCTCAAAGCGAAACTTCATTCTGCCCGCGTTACGCATTCCGAGCTGGAGTACGAAGGTTCCTGCGCGGTTGACGGCGTTTTGCTGGACAGGGCGGGTATCCATGAATACGAACAGATCCAGATTTACAACATCGATAACGGTGAGCGTTTCACAACATACGCCATTCGGGCGGAGGATCATTCACGCGTGGTCTCCATCAACGGCGCGGCCGCCCACAAGGCCTGTCCCGGCGATCGGGTAATCATATGCAGCTACGGCCGGATAGAGGAAAAGGACGCGAGAAAACACCGGCCTACCCTGATTTACCTGGACGGGGATAACAATGTCACCCGCATCGAGGATCATGTTCCCGTTCAGGCCGCCTGAATTCCCCCTGTCTGCCTGAAGCCTGCGCCGGCACCGCAGGACGCGCGTACGTGACGCTTGAACACCGCGGCCGGCGGGATGTGGACTAACGGATCGATATCATGCCGGCCGGCCCCACCGCGGCTGTTATCATCATCGGCAATGAAATCCTTTCCGGCCGCACGCAGGATCACAACCTGGCATTTCTGGGCCGGCGGCTGGGGGAACTGGGCATCTGTCTCGCGGAAGCGAGGGTGATACCGGACAACGAAGCGATCATTGTCTCGACGGTCAATGCCTGCCGCCACCTGAATGATTACGTCTTCACGACCGGCGGCATCGGCCCGACCCATGACGATATTACCTCCGCCGCGATGGCCAGTGCCTTCGGCGTATCCCTTGAGCGCAATGCGGAGGCGGTGGCCTGTCTTGAACGTTACTACGGCCCGGATGTCCTCAACGAGGCGCGGCTGAAAATGGCGGATATCCCGGTGGGGGCGATCCTGATTTCCAATCCCGTCAGCGGGGCGCCCGGTTTCCAGGTGGAGAACGTGTTTGTCCTGCCCGGCGTGCCGATGATCCTCGAGGCCATGTTTGAAGGGATCACGGATCGGCTGACGGGCGGCCCGCCGATTCTGACCGCCGGCGTGGGCACCGATTTGCGCGAGGGTGCGCTCGCCAGGGACCTCGGGGAGCTCCAGCAGAAATATCCCGATGTTTCCATCGGCAGTTATCCGTATTTCAGGAACGGCAGGCTCGGCGTCAACATCGTCATGCGGTCAACGGATGCGGAACGCCTCACGGCGCTGAAGGCCGAGGTGGAAGAAATGATCGTCCGCCTGCAGGGCAGGTTCGTCGAGGAGTGACTGGCGCGATGCCTTGCGGTATGAAGGGTGTTTGTGCCCGGGCGTCAATGCAGGGCGAGTTTCGGCTGGTGGGTGTGCAGGAACCAGCGGTTGATCACGATATTACGGGTAAACCAGTCCGTCGACAGGAGCCATCGCGCGGCGGATTGCCTGAGCCGGGACGGGGGCCGCTGCCGCATGATCGCGTCCGTTTTTCTGCCCCCGAACTGGCATCTTATCAATTCGTCATAGCGCCGAAGCCTCGCGGCGCTGTAATCACCGTTCGCTTCCCTGATCACTTTTGCGGCCAGCAGGCCTGATTCCACGGCCGGGCGGATGCCCTCTCCGCTCTGCGGGTAGGCGAGCCCGGCGGAATCCCCGATGAGCAGCACCCCCTGCCGTGACAACGGCCGGCGGGCATGGTGGTAGAGCAGGTAGGCGTGGCCGCAGAATTTCTCCGGCGGGACCGGCGGCATCCTGTGGCGGTCACGCAGGAACATGCAGAATTCGTCGATGTGCTCCGAGAGCCTGTAGTTGTCCTCCCGCCCCAGGCCTATGTTGAAATAATCACCCTTGCGGAACACCCAGCCGTAGCCCTTGAGATCGCTGCAGAAATAGAGTTCCGGCACGGTACCGTTGGTGACTTCGCCCGTGGCGCCCGGCGATCTGAATTCCGATTCCTTGGCGGCCACGACGACTTCTCCGCGGCCCAGTTTTGCCCCGGCGAAGCCGGCGACCGGGCAGAAATGGCCGCCCGCGCCGACGACCACGGACGCCCGGATGCCGCCGTTCACGATCCAGCCGTTATCCCGGAAGGCCATTTCCCTGAAGGATTCGCCCAGGCGCAGGCGGGCCCCCGATCGTTCCAGCAGGTAATGGTCGAATTCGCAGCGGCGGATGCCGTAACTGATCGGGTCGCCCCGGTATTGTATTTCGACCGTCCCGGCGCCGAGCATGCCGGCGCGGATGCCGTGTATTGGCTGCAGGGTGCGGGATCGGCCGTATGCGGCGAGGTCGATCCGCAGGCTTTCGACCACCGCCGGCGTAATCCAGCCGGCACAGACCTTGTTTCGCGGAAAGGTCTGCTTGTCCATGACGAGCACGTCGAGTCCGCTGTCCTTCAGGCCCCACGCCAGCGATGAGCCGGCCGGGCCTCCGCCGACGACGAGCACGTCACATTTTTCCATGCGCAATACCGGGGTCGGCGCGCGTCCCGTTACCCATACAAATGCGCGCGCGTCATTGCGAGGTCATTGTTGTGTTTCCGGGTGAAGAGAACCTGGAAAAGCTGCATCTGGCCGCTGGTGAAGGCGGCAATCGAACCCGAAAGATACAGGCGCCACGCGCGGACAAAATGTTCGTCGAACATCTGCCTCACGACATCCTGCTGTCCTTCGAACCGCGAGAGCCAGTGCTGCAGCGTCAGGGCGTAATGCAGCCTCAGGTTCTCGACGTCGAGGACGGAGAACTCCAGCGGCTCGAAGATGTTCATCATCTGGCCGAGGCTGGGCGGGCAGGCGCCGGGGAAAATTTTTGCCTCGATCCAGGAATTCAGAAGGCCCGGCTGGTTGCGGCCGATGCTGTGGATCAGGCCGGCGCCGTTTTCCTTCAGGCAGCGATCGATGACGCGGCCAAGCTCCCCGTAATTTTCGATGCCGACGTGCTCGAGCATGCCGATCGATACAAAGATGTCGTAATCCCCGTGGATATTACGATAGTCATCCTCGATGTACTCCACCTGGCCGGCGATGTCTTCGGATTTCACCTTTTCCCTGGCGTGGAGGACCTGCTGGTGCGAGATGTTGTAGGCCCTGACCTTCACGCCGTATTTGCTCGCCATGAAGCGGGCGAATCCCCCCCAGCCGCATCCCGCTTCCACGACGGACAGGCCCGGCCTGAGGCGGAGTTTGCGGCAGACGTGGTGCATCTTCGCTTCCTGCGCTTCTTCCAGTGACATGTCGGGCCCGGGGAAGTAGGCGCAGGTGTACTGGGCGTATTCCCGGTCGAGCCATAACTGGTAGAAATCGTTGCCGATGTCGTAATGCCGGTGGATGTTCCGGCGGGCCCGGGACAGGGTATTGGCGCGCCGGCTCCGTTTTCTCCATTTGGCAATCAGGAATGACAGCCATGCCGTGTCGGGCCGGTTGATGGCGCGATAGATGCTGGCGAGAAGGGCGGGCAGATCACCCTCCACGTCGATTCTCCCCGCGCTGTAGAGCTCGCCGAAATGCAGCTCGGGGTTGAGTATGAGCTGGTAGAGCGCGCGCCGGTCCCGTATAACCAGCCTTTCCCCACCCGAGGCGCCTTCCGGCCGGATTTCCTCGTTGTTCCATAACCGGATGCTGATGGGCGGATTGCCCACCCCTTTCAGCATGGCTTTGACCAGCAGCCGGTCAAACGCCGCCACCGTTTTATCTTTTTCAAGCGCAACGGCGGCGATCTCCCGCGTGACCTGCTTGTCCTCGCGGCAGG
>CAZXGW010000061.1:0-8111 GCA_964640355.1 uncultured Enterobacteriaceae bacterium | reverse complement strand
AGCAGGTTCGCGAGGATAAATACCACAACGACAACGCGATATACCATGGCCAACCTGCGGTGGTTTACAACACTATTCTTTGAAGTATAGCACTTCACAGACCGGCCTCCGGCTGTGGGGTCGCTTTGACCGGGTTCTAGTGTGAAAGCTTCATGTCAGGCGCCTGGGAGCTGGATAACGCGTTTCTCGGTGACGATCATGTCCACCGGAATATCGTGATCCGTCACGGGCATGTCGTGGATAAGCTGGGCCTCGAAGGCAAGGCCGATTTTGAAAGTTTGCCGGTGGCCGGCAAACCATTTGTCGTAGTAACCCCGGCCGTAGCCGATGCGGTAACCATTCGGGCTGAAGCCGACACCGGGCGTCAGGGCGAGATGGACATCGCCGGCATACGGTTCATCGACCCTGGGGGTGAGAATGCCGAGCTGGCCGGGCACCAGGTCGTCCCACGAGATGAACGGGGTGGCAATCATGTGATTGGCATTGATAATCTTCGGCACGAGCAACGTCCGGCCTTCCTCGAGAAAGCGATCCAGGAGGTCCCGGGTGCCGACCTCGCTGCCGCAGGAGATATAGCAGAATATTGTGCCAGCCGCGGCCACCTCATCCAGCGCCAGCAGCTGCTGCCTGATGATCGCAGTCCAGGCCTCGCGTTCTTGTTCCGGGATGGCCGATCGCTCCTGTTTCAGCCTTTGCCGGATTTCAGCCTTTCGTTGCGCCAGTTCGTCGATCGTCATGCCCGCAGGGTGAGCCGCCAGGCGGCCGGTTGGCTTTCTTTTTAGGCGATTTCCCGTACAATAGGCGCCCTTTTTTAGCAGGCGGCCTGCCTGTTGGATCATAACGGCAAACTCGGCGGGAGGTCATTGGGTTCATGGTTAAAATACGATTGTCACGCGCGGGCACCAAGAAGCGCCCTTTTTACCATATCGTGGTCACGGATAGCCGCAACAAGCGTGACGGCAGGAGCATTGAGCGCCTGGGATTTTTCAACCCCATCGCCGCGGGCCAGGAGCAGAAACTCAGCATTGATACGGAGCGCGTCGATTACTGGGTGTCCCGGGGCGCGCAAACCTCTGAACGCATTGCCCGGCTGCTCAAGGAGTATTCCGCAGCCGCCCGTTAACGTCTCGCGTCACGGGTTCCCCTCGCGGCAACCCGGTCGGGGCAACCATGCGGGATGAATCAAAGCGTATCGTAATGGGCCGGATAGCCGGCAGCTACGGGGTCCGGGGCTGGCTCAGGGTACAGTCTTTCACCCGCCCACCGGCTAATCTCCTGGCATATACGCCGTGGCTGGTGCAGCGGGGCGAGGTGTGGGAGGAATATGCGCTGCTGGACGGGAAGGCGCATGGCAAGGGATTGATCGCGCAGCTTGCCGGGATCGGCGATCGCAGCACGGCGCAGTCGCTTCGCGGCGCGCGCATCGCCGTGCATCGCTCCCGATTGCCCGCTACCGGACCCGGCGATTATTACTGGGATGATCTTCTGGACATGCAGGTGATCGACCAGGAAGGCAGGCGGCTTGGGTCGGTGACCGGGATCGTGGAGACCGGCGCCAACGATGTCCTGGTTGTCGATGGGGACGAACGTCTCCTGATCCCCCTGGTCTGGTCAGTCTATGTGCGGGATATCGACCTGGCGCGGAATACAATCCGGGTGAATTGGGAATGACCGCTCCCCTTAAATTTGCGGTAGTTACGCTTTTTCCGGAGATGATTGCCGCCGTAACCAGCGGCGGTATCACCGGGCGGGCAGCCCGGAATGGCCTGATAGAGGTCGCGACCTGGAACCCCAGGGACTATACCGATGACAGGCACCGTACGGTGGATGATCGCCCTTATGGCGGGGGACCCGGCATGGTCCTGCGGGCGGCGCCCCTTTGTGCGGCCATCCGGGCCGCCCGAGCAGCCCTGTGCGAAACCGCCACGGTTATCCATCTGACACCGCAGGGCAGGCGGCTGGACCAGGCAGGTGTGGAGGAGCTGCGGCAACGGCAACCGCTGATCCTGGTGGCGGGGCGGTATGAAGGGATCGATGAGCGCGTTATCGAGATCGAGGTGGATGAAGAATGGTCTATCGGGGATTATGTGCTCAGTGGTGGTGAGCTGGCGGCGATGGTGCTCATTGATGTCCTGACCCGGTTCTTGCCGGGCGCACTCGGACATCAGGATTCGGCCGCTGAAGATTCATTCTTCGACGGGCTCCTGGATTACCCGCATTACACGCGGCCGGAAGAGGTTGACGGACGGCGTGTGCCGGCTATATTGCTCAGCGGCGACCACGAGGCGATCCGGCGCTGGCGCCTGAAACAGGCCCTGGGACGGACCTGGTTGCGCAGGCCGGAACTGCTTGAAGCGATCAGGCTGGATGAAGAGCAGCAGGCCCTGCTCGAGGAATACAGGCGACAATACCGGGAAAACACCGGGCTTAACCGCGAGCGGTAAACGGCCGGCGCGATGATAACTTCGGAGCAGCAAGATGAATAACATAATCGAACAACTCGAAAGCGAACAGATCAGGAAAAAGATCCCCCAATTCTCCCCCGGCGATACCGTGGTGGTGGAAGTCAAGGTCAAGGAGGGCCAGCGCGAGCGCCTGCAGGCCTTTGAGGGCGTCGTCATTGCCAAGAAAAATCGCGGACTGAATTCCTCTTTTACCGTGCGCAAGATTTCCTACGGAGAAGGCGTGGAGCGCGTGTTCCAGACCCACAGCCCGAGCATTGCGAAGATAAAGGTCAAGCGCAAAGGTGACGTGCGCCGGGCCAAGCTCTATTACATGCGGGAACGCGAGGGCAAGGCCGCGCGTATCAGGGAAAAGATCAAGACCACCTCCTGACACCGTTGTGTCCTGTCGCGGGGGCCGGCCGGTTTCCGTTCGGCGGTTATCAAGGCGATATACATTAAAACGATCGGCGGTATACTGTGCCACCATGCGCGAACCGAAGGTGGTTGACGGCCTGTACCCGTCGCCAATCGGGTGGCTGGGATTCATCATGGACGGTGATCGCCTGGCACACCTCGATTGGCTGGAGCCGCCTTTACCGGGCCGCCGGCAGCACCGCCTGTCACCGCCGGCACGTGAAACGATCCGTTGTCTCGACAAGTATTTCAAGTCACCTCACACCGCCCCCACGCCCCGTCTTTCTCCGCGGGGAACCGCGTTCCAGTTGAAAGTCTGGCGCGCCCTGCAACGGATCCCGCCGGGCACGGTCAAGACCTATGGCGAGCTCGCGGCAGAACTCGGAACAGGGGGCCGGGCGGTGGGCCAGGCCTGCCGCAGCAATCCCATTTCCCTCTTCATCCCGTGCCATCGTGCGGTGGCCGCCGGTGGACTGGGCGGATATATGGGCAAGACCGGCAACACGGCATTGAAGGAGTGGCTGTTACGGCATGAAGGTGCCTGCTGAGGAACCTGCCACTCCTGACCTCCCTGGCGACAGCCAGCCGATCATCGACTCCTTCCTGGATGCCCTGTGGATGGAGCGGGGAGTCAGTGACAATACCCTGACCGCCTATCGCACAGATCTGAAGTCCTTCGCCCGCTGGCTGGATCACAGGGGCCTGGCCCTGCAGCGGGCGCAGGACGCGGATCTGCGCGCCTACCTCGGCAGTGACAGGCGCCGATCGGTCCGTACCCTGGCGCGAAGGTTGAGCACGTTGCGTCGGTTTTACGGTTATCTGGTCCGCGAGGGGATCCTGTCCGAGGACCCGACCGTCCGGGTTGAATCTCCGCGTACCGGCCGGCCGCTGCCCAGGTCGCTGACGGAAAAAGAGGTTGAAGCCTTGCTCGAAGCGCCGGATCCTGACCAACCCCTCGGTCTGCGCGATCGAGCCATGATCGAGGTGCTGTATGCCACCGGCCTCAGGGTGTCAGAACTGGTGCGCTTGACCGCGGTTGAGATCAATATGCGCCAGGGCGTGGTGAGGGTACTGGGCAAGGGCGCAAAGGAACGCCTGGTACCGCTGGGTGAAATTGCGCTCGACTGGCTGCGCAGGTATCTCGAGTCTGGCCGTCCTGAAATCGTGAGAAACCGGGCGATAGACGCGCTGTTCCCGACCATGCGCGGCGGCGCCATGAGCAGGCAGGCCTTCTGGCACCTGATCCGGCGTTATGCCCGGAAGGCCGGCATCCGCAAACCGCTCTCACCGCATGTCCTCCGGCACGCCTTTGCGACCCATTTGCTGAATCATGGCGCGGACCTGCGCGTGGTCCAGATGCTGCTCGGCCACAGCGTCATATCGACCACCCAGATCTACACCCACATCGCCCGCGAGCGCCTCAAATCCCTGCACGCCCAGCATCATCCAAGGGGATAACTGAAAGTTGAAAGTAAAAAAAGTTGAAATTTTAAAAAAACCTGGACCTCAGCACTCAGTCCTCAGTCCTCATCCGCCGGAATCACCGCATAGATCTCCTCGAGAGTGGTTAATCCTTCCGCGATCTTCTGCGCGCCGCTCAGGCGCAACGTGCGCATGCCCTGCTTCAGGGCTGCGGACCGGATCACTTCCAGATCGGCCGAGGACGAGATCAGGTTGCGCAGGGTTTTGTTGACGGACAGTGCTTCGTAGATGCCGATGCGGCCGAGGTAGCCGGTGTGCCGGCATTCATCGCAGCCGACTGCCCGGTACGTCTTTTCAGGCGTACTCATGTTGAACGGCGCGACCAGCTTGTGCCAGGCGTCAATGTTCAGCTCTGCAGGCCGTTTGCAGTGTGGGCAGAGTATCCTGACCAGGCGCTGCGCGAGCACCCCGAGCAGGGTCGCGCTGATCAGAAACGGCTGGGCGCCGATGTCGATTAACCGGGTTATGGCAGACGGCGCATCATTGGTATGCAGGCTGGACAGCACCAGGTGGCCGGTAAGGGCAGCCTGAATGGCGATGTCCGCGGTCTCGAAATCGCGGATCTCGCCGATCATGATGATATCCGGGTCCTGGCGCAGCAGGGTCCTGACACCGGAGGCAAAGGTCACCCCGATGACGTTCTGGACCTGCATCTGGTTTAGCTGGGGATCGACCATTTCTATCGGATCCTCGATCGTGCAGATATTGAATTCCGGCCTGGCGAGGGTTTTCAGGGCGGAATAGAGAGTGGTGGTCTTGCCGGAACCGGTGGGTCCGGTGACCAGGATGATCCCGTGGGGGTTGTCCGTCATCGCCGTCCAGCACCGCTGTTCATGCTTGGTGAAGCCGAGTTGCGCGAAACTCTTGAACAGCATTTCGGGATCAAAGATCCGGATCACCAGTTTTTCGCCGAAGGCCGTTGGCATGGTCGAGAGCCGCATTTCGACTTCATTGCCCGAGGGTGTCCTCGTCTTGATGCGGCCGTCCTGCGGCCGGCGCTTGTCCGTAACATCCATACGACCCAGTGATTTCAGGCGGCTGGCGATGGCCCCCATCAGGATGATGGGAAATTCATGGACCTGGTGGAGTACGCCGTCGATCCGGAAGCGGACCCTGCCCTTGTCCCGTCGGGGTTCAAGATGGATGTCGCTGGCGCGTTGTTCGAAGGCATACTGCAGCAGCCAGTCGACGATGCTGACGATGTGCTGATCGTTGGCGTCCGGCTCACCCATCTTGCCGACCTCGAACAGCTGTTCGAAATTCTGGATACGGGAGATCGTCTCGTTTGATTTGTCGAAGACGGCACCCAGGACGGAACGGCTGATGCCGTAGAATTCAATCAGGTATCGCTCGATGTCACGGGGATTGGCGATGACCCGCCTGATCCTGAGGTTCACGAGGCGTGAAAGTTCGGATTCCCACTCGGAGAGAAACGGCTCGCACGTGGCCACCGTCAATACCTTGCCCGTCACCTCGATGGGCAGGATGTTCATGTAGGTCGCGTAGGCCTGGGAGACCATGCGGGTAACCTTGTTGACATCGATCTTCAGCGGGTCGATGCGCAGGTACGGGAAGCCCGTCTTTTTCGCCAGCCATTGGGTCAGCCGCTCCAGTGTCAGGGGGACTTCCGGTTCTGCAGCGCTGTACCAGACCTGGTCCGCCACAACGACCAGCGGGTGCAGGGAGGAAGAGGATTTGCCGGTGCGGACCGTCAGCTGTGACTGCTGCTGCTCGGTAATCATGCCATCATGGCACAACTGGTTGAGCACGTAATCGAGTTTCAGTTTTTCCTCGGCATTCAGCAGGGCAGCGGAACGGGGCATCGTATTTGACGGTGTTGTGCAGGAAAAATGACTGTAACACTCTTCGGCAGAATATAAAATATCCGCCCGCTGCCCGGCCAAACAGGAACAGACAGGCCGTACGGTTGTCTGATAACATGCACGGCGGTTAACGCAACACCGCCGCGCGTATCGTTCACTACCGGTCCACGGAGCTTCCGGATGAGATGGGTTTACCTCCTGATCCTTGCCGTTTCGTCCGCCGCCGCACGCCCGGCGTACGCTGAACAGGCGCCGGAAGAGGTGATTGCCCGGGCGCTTGAGGCCTTCTGGCCGGAAGTCGAAATTACCCGCATCTCCCCGACTCCGATAGCCAACCTCTACGAAGTCATGATCGGCCCCGACGTCATCTACATGTCCGGGGACGGGCGTTTTGTGTTACGGGGGGACCTGCTCGATCTCCGGGAGCGGCGGAACCTGAGTGAAGATCAACGGGAAGAGGTGCGCAAGGCCATCCTCGAGAAGCTGCCGGCGAAGGACTACATCGAATTCGCGCCCGCGAAAACGGAACACATCGTGTATGTGTTCACTGATGTTGATTGCAGTTTTTGCCGCCGGCTGCACCGTGATGTGCCCGAACTGAATGCTCGCGGCATCGCCGTCCGCTATCTGGCGTTTCCCCGCGGTGGCGCCGGGACGCGTACTTATGACGTCATGCAATCCGTGTGGTGTTCGAGCGATCGGCGCCAGGCGTTGACGGACGCGAAAAACGGCAAGGCCGTGAAACCCAGTCAATGCGCGAGCCCCGTGGCGAGCCATTTGCAACTGGGCCAGAAATTCGGCGTGCGGGGCACACCCGCCATTTACCTGGAGAACGGCCAGGAACTTCCCGGTTACACGCCGCCGGATGAATTGCTCAGTATCGTCGGCAAGTGACCGCGGCTGATCAGAGGCCGGCAAGGGATTCGATGATCGCGGTCGTCTTCAGCCCGTCCTCCTCGGTGTGCTCGACCTTGACGGGGAGGTACTGGTACGCCGGTGCGCACCAGAAGACTGACAACCGCCCGTCATTCACTTTCCGGCGCAGCAGCTTGACGGTGTCCAGGTCGCCAAGGGGGGTGAACACGGTTTCCCCGCCCAGACGCTCGAAGACATAGGTCTTGATTTTCCCGCCGTCGGCAACGGTGTAGGTATCGGGGACCTGCCCGTTTTTCAGGTCGAACATGATGGCATACTGGTAGAGCAGTTTGTCCAGGACGCCGGTCACCAGCGGCATTTCCCAGGCATGGTCATTGACCCGGTTGATGATCAGGCGCCTGTCCCAGTCAAAGCGGATATGCACATCGCGATCCTTCTTCCCCCCTGAATGCCGGTAGGTATAATCGAGCGGATAAAGTTTTTTTCCGTCGAACCTCCACAGGGACTCCTCGAGAATGCGATCGTTGCGGATCAGTGAAACGATGCCTGTCGCGCTGCTTTCCGACCGATACACATATTTGTCGTCATTGACGCGCGTGAGGGTGCGGCTGATGACGGCAATTTCCGCGCCGCCGCTGTACAGTTTGTAGGTGGCGTGAAAGGAGGCCGGAGTGCTCTCGCCGGCAAGCGACGGGCCGAAAAACACCACCAGGAGGGAGGCGGCAAGGCTCCTTGTATTCAGCATGTCAGGCAATTGGACTGCGCGGGTATGATAAGATTCATGGTGGCTTCCACTGATCATCGCAGCGGGTGATCTTACTTTCAAGGCGGCATAATTCAGGGTGCATTGCCACAGCGGGCCTGGCTTACGCCGACACGCCGTGAATACATCCCTGTAGGCTCGACGCCGGCATCCCTGCCGGCGACGGTCGGCTTTAAGCCAGGGCCCGCTGTGAGGATAAACCCTGTTGCGATGATCGGTTTATTCCACGCAGCAATTATAATAACCATGAATTCGTGCAAGTATAACGGCATTTTTATTACCCCGGAAAAATGAGCCTGCCATTCATAC
>CAZXGW010000060.1:0-8149 GCA_964640355.1 uncultured Enterobacteriaceae bacterium | reverse complement strand
ACAGAAGTTTCTGCAGGATCTTTTCGTAGATCACGGCGAGCGTCTCCAGGTCCTCCACCTTCACGCATTCATCGATCTTGTGGATGGATGAATTGACCGGGCCGAGCTCGATGACTTCGGCGCCGGTCGGGGCAATAAACCGTCCGTCCGAGGTCCCGCCGGCGGTGGACAACTCCGCATCACACGCCGTTACTTCCATCACCGCCTCCCGGACGGACTCGAGCAGCCTGCCGCCGGTGGTGAGAAACGGTTCTCCCGAAAGCTTCCATTCGATGTCGTAGTTGAGCTTGTGCCGGTCCAGCACCTTTTCCACGCGCTTTTTCAACTGGCCGTGGGTGACTTCAGAGGAAAACCGGAAGTTGAAGAGGATGTCGATGTAGCCGGGGATGACGTTATCGGCGCCGGTGCCGGCATGGATATTCGAAACCTGGAAGGACGTGGGCGGGTAAAATTCATTGCCCCGGTCCCACACGGTGCCGCACAGTTTCACGAGGGCCGGGGCGAGCTGGTGGATGGGGTTGCCGGCCAGTTCCGGGTAAGCGACGTGTCCCTGCGTGCCGTAGACGCGCAGGTTGCCCGTCAATGATCCGCGCCGGCCGTTCCGGATAGAATCGCCCAGTTTTTTCCGGCTGGTCGGTTCGCCGACAAGGCACCAGTCGATCGCCACATTTTTGTTCTGCAGGTGTTCCACCACCCGGCGCGTGCCGTTGATCGCGTCGCCCTCTTCATCGCTGGTGATCAGGAAGGCGAGGGTTCCCTTGTGCTGCGGATGCTTCCTGAGAAACCGTTCAACGGCTACCACCATGGAGGCGATGCTGCCCTTCATGTCGGCGGCGCCTCGGCCGTAAAGGTGGCCATCCCGGATTTCTGGTCTGAAAGGGTCCGAAGTCCAGCTCTCCAGCGGGCCGGTCGGCACCACGTCGGTATGGCCGATGAACACGAAACGGGGCGACCCCCGCCCATGCGTGATCCAAAGGTTGTCTACTTCGTTGCAACGCAGATGTTCGGCGACAAACCCGGTTTTTTCCAGGCGCTCCGCCAGCAGTTGCTGGCAGCCGGCGTCCTCCGGTGTGACGGAGTTCCGGCTGATCAGGGCCATGGCAAGATCGGTGACGTCGCTCATGCTGGTTATGGCGCCCTATGCCGCGGGTTGAAATACGGCCAGCAGTTCACCCGCCGTGCCGCGGTTTCCGGCATCGCAACTGATGGACCGGCGCACGCGGAAGTGTGTCGTTTCAGCCCCGGCGCTTTCATAAAGTTCACGGACGGTGGCCGTATCGTGGTTGCTGATCACCACCCGGATGCCGCGGCGGGACAGCAGGCCGGCCCATTTTGCCAGTTCCGCCTGACTGTCCCAGTTGAAGCCGCCGGAGCAGTAATCCGTGAAATTGGCGGAAGTGCTGAGCGGTACGTAGGGCGGATCGCAATACACGACGTCGCCTTTCCTCGCCCGGTTCATGGTGTCTGCAAATCCCGCGTGGACAAATTCAGCCCGCCGGCTCTTGATCAGGAACAGGCGCATTTCACGTTCGGGGAAATAGGGGCGGCGGTAGCGGCCGAAAGGCGTGTTGAACTCTCCCCTGGCATTGTACCGGCACAGGCCGTTGTAGCAGTGGCGGTTGAGATAAAGGAACAGCCCGGATTTCAATCGCGTGTCATTGGTGCGGTTGAATTCGTCCCGCCAGGCGTAATAGCGTTTTTCCTCGTTGTTTTCCGGGGTAAAGAATTTGCGGCAGAAGCGAAGGAAGGCTTCGCCTTCGTCCTGCAATTGCCGGTAGAGATTGATGAGATCGGCATTGCCGTCGGCGAGCAGGTAGCGATCGTAATCCGTGTTCAGGAAAACCGCGGCGGAGCCGGTGAACGGTTCCACCAGGCGATCGCCCGCCTGTAGTTGCTGGCGTATGCGTTCGACCAGCCGGTATTTTCCGCCCGGCCATTTCAGGAAGGGCTTGCAGGCGAAGACGGTAATCAGGTTTCTCCCGGTGCCAGCGCCTTGATGCTCAGGGCGTGAATTTTTTCCGGCATCATGTCGTTGACGGCGAGATATACCATGCGATGGCGCTGGATGACGGGCTGATCCCGGAATTTTTCCGAGACGATCCACACGCTGAAATGGCCGCCGCCACCGCTCCCCGCGTGCCCCGCGTGCTGCCGGGAATCGTCGATGATCTCGAGCTGCTCCGGCGACAGGGCCCGCTCCAGGCGCTGCCTGATCATGGCCACGCGGTCGGCTTCGGGTTCAGGCACCGGGAAAGACCTTCTTGAAGGGTTTGACGATGACTTCCCGGTAAACGCCGCCCTTGAGGTAGGGATCGGCATCCGCCCACGCCCGCGCCTCCTCCAGGGAATTGAATTCGGCGACGATCAGGCTGCCGCTGAATCCCGCCGGCCCCGGATCCTCGCTGTCGATCTTCGGGTGCGGACCTGCGATCAGCAGGCGGCCCTCGTCCTGGAGGTCCCTGAGCCGCGCCATGTGATCGGGGCGGGCGCCCAGGCGCCGTTCCAGGCTGTTGTCCACATCCTCGCTGATAATGGCGTAATACACGGATTTACTCCCGGCTATCCCCCGTTTCCGTCACGTAGCGGGCCATATAGATCGCCTGGCCGACGGCAAACAGGAGGGTCAGGCCCAATATCCCGAACAGCTTGAAATTGACCCAGACGTGTTCCGCGAAATTGTAGGCCACAAAAAGATTGATGACACCCATCAGGAAGAAAAATATCACCCAGCTCATGTTCAGGGTTGACCAGACCGGCGCCGGGACATTGATGGCGTGATCCATGAGCCGCTGCACCAGCGGTTTGCTACCGAGGTACTGGCTGCCCAGAAAGACGGCGGCAAACAGCCAGTTCACCACCGTCGGCTTCCACATGAAGAATGTCCGGTTGTGGGTGAAGAGCGTGGCGCCGCCAAGCAGGAGGATGACCAGGAGTGTGATGAGGTGCATTTTTTCAACGCGCCGGTGAATCAGCCAGAAGACCGACACCTGGATGATGGCGGCGGCAATCGCCACGGCGGTGGCGATGTAGATTGCCTGGGATCGATCCGCGGGAAGGTAGTAGGCGATGAAAAAGGCCAGTACGGGGAAGAAGTCGACCAGGAATTTCATGCGTATAATAATGGGGCATTCAGGCGGCAAACGGAAGCCGTCCCGCAAGGCGCGGGTACAGGCATGATCCTCACGGCTTCCCATCATAACGAAGACGCCGGGGAACACACCATGGCCCAGTATTTCCGCATTCATCCGGATAACCCGCAGATGCGTCTCATCCGGCAGGCGATCGTGATCCTGAACAACGGCGGCGTGGTGGTCTACCCCACGGATTCCTGCTATGCCCTCGGCTGCCGGATCGGCGCCATGGAAGCCCTGGAGCGCATCAGGCAACTGCGCCGACTCGAGGACAGTCACATGCTGACGCTGATGTGCCGGGACTTGTCGGTGATCGGCAGTTATGCCCGTGTGGACAATCCCGCCTTCCGCCTGATGAAGTCCCTCACACCCGGACCGTACACATTTCTTCTGACAGCCAGCCGGGATGTGCCGAGGCGGCTGCAGCATCCCAGGCGCAAGATCATCGGTGCCAGGATACCGGACAATTCCATCGCCCTCGCCCTGCTGCAGGAACTCGGCGGCCCCATCCTGAGCACGAGCCTGATCCTGCCGGGTGAAGAGCTGCCGTTGACTGAACCCGAACAGATCAAGACCAGGATAGGCAACGAGGTCGACCTGGTGATCGACGGCGGCGTGTGCGGCCTGGAGCCAACAACCGTTGTGGACCTGACCGGTGATGAGCCCGCCGTCGTGCGTGCCGGAAAAGGCGACGTCAGCATTTTCGAGGCACCCTCTCGGGTATAATCCCCCCTCGACAGTCAACCGCGGATACTGTTTTGGCCAATTCCAACAAACGCGTCTTGTCCGGCATGCGCCCGACGGGCCCCCTGCACCTGGGCCATTACCACGGTGTCCTCAAAAACTGGCTCAGGCTCCAGAACGAGTATGAATGTTTTTTCTTCGTCGCCGACTGGCACGCCCTGACGACAGAATACGAAGCGCCCCAGGTCATCGCCGAAAACGTGAATGACATGGTCATCGACTGGCTGGCCGTCGGCATCAATCCCGGCTCCGCCAGGATTTTCATCCAGTCGAAGATCCAGGAGCATGCCGAGCTGCACCTGCTGCTCTCCATGTTCACGCCGCTGAGCTGGCTCGAGCGCGTGCCGAGCTACAAAGACCAACAGGAAAAACTCGGCAACCGCGACCTGACCACCTACGGATTCCTTGGCTATCCCCTCCTGCAGGCGGCCGACATCCTCATTTATAAAGCCGGCCACGTGCCCGTGGGCGAGGACCAGGTCGCCCACGTGGAGCTGGCGCGCGAGATCGCCCGGCGCTTCAATTATCTTTATGGCCGGGAGCCGGGCTTCGAGGGAATGGCCGAAAAGGCCGCGAAGAAGCTGGGCAAGAAAAACAACCAGCTCTACCATGAACTGCGCCGCCGCTACCAGGAGCAGGGGGACTTGCAGGCACTGGCCAAGGCCAGGGCCCTGGTGGAATCACAGCAGAATATCAGCCTCGGAGACCGGGAACGGCTGTTCGGCTACCTGGAAGGCATCGGCAAGGTCATCTTTCCCGAGCCGCAGGCCCTGCTGACGCCCGACTCAAAGATGCCGGGCGTGGATGGCCAGAAGATGTCGAAATCCTACGGCAACACGATCGGGCTCCGGGAAAACCCCGCCAGCGTCGAGGAAAAGATCAAGACCATGCCGACCGATCCCGCCCGCGTCCGGCGCAAGGACCCGGGGGACCCGGATAAATGCCCGGTGTGGAGCCTGCACCAGGTCTATTCCAGCGACGAGGTGAAGGCGTGGGTTCAGAAAGGCTGCCGGACCGCGGGCATCGGATGTCTCGAATGCAAACAGCCCCTGATCGACGCCATCCTCAAGGAACAAACCCCGATCCGGGAACGGGCGATGGAACTCAAGGAGGATCTTGAAATGGTGAAGGGGGTGATCAGCGAAGGTTGCGAGGCGGCACGGGACGTGGCCCGCGAGACCCTGGATGAAGTCCGGGAGGCCATCGGCGTCAAGTACCGCTGATGTCTTTTATTCGCCGCCGCGCCGTGGTTTAATGCATGCCGCAGCTTCAGGGAACTGACGGATCAATGGCGGAAAACGAGAGCCCGGAACACCTGGCGGGTGGCCAGGGAGAGATGCCATTCGCGATCGTGCAGGGAGAGCCGATGCTCGAGCTGCCGAGCGATCTGTATATCCCCCCCGACGCACTGGAAATCTTTCTCGAGGCCTTCGAGGGGCCGCTCGATCTGCTGCTGTACCTCATCAAGCGCCAGAACATCGATATCCTCGATATCCCCATCGCCGAGATCACGGCACAATACATGCAATACATCGAGCTTATGGAGGTGTTGCAGCTCGAGCTCGCCGCCGAGTATCTCGTCATGGCGGCCATGCTGGCGGAGATCAAATCGCGGCTGCTCCTGCCCCGGCCCACGAGCGAAGAGGACGAGGAAGACCCGCGCGCCGAACTGGTCCGGCGGCTGCAGGAGTACGAACGCTACAAAAAGGCCGCCGACGATCTTGACCGGCTGCCGCGCTATGAACGCGACATCTTCGGCACCATCGCCGAATTTCCGGACAAGCGCATCCAGCATGAACCGCCGCGGGTCTCGCTGGATTCCCTGCTCACCGCCTTCGCCGAAGTGCTGGCGAGGGCCGAGATGTTTTCCCATCACCACGTGCAGCGGGAACACCTGTCGGTGAGGGAACGCATGAGCCTGGTGCTCACGCGCGTGTCCGCCGACCGGTTCATCGAATTCAGGGAGCTCTTTACCGTCGAGGAGGGCCGCGCCGGCGTGATCGTGGTGCTGCTCGCTATCCTCGAGCTTTTGAAGGAGTCGCTCATCGAGATGGTGCAGAATGAAATCAACGGTCCGATCTACGTCAAGGCGGCGGCATGAACCTGGAGAAGATAAAACACATCATCGAGGCGGCGCTGATGGTCTCGGAAAAACCGCTCGACGTGGCACGGCTGGCCGCCCTGTTCGAGAAGGACATGGAGCAGCCGGACCGGCCGCTCATCCGCCAGGCCCTCGAGGACCTGCGACGGGATTACGACGGCCGCGGGATTGAACTCAAGGAAGTCGCCAGCGGTTACCGCATCCAGGTGTGCAGCGACTACGCGGAATGGGTCAACCGCCTGTTCGACGAACGCCCGCCCCGCTATTCGCGCGCGCTGCTCGAGACACTCGCCATCATCGCCTACCGCCAGCCGCTCACGCGCGCCGAAATCGAGGACATCCGCGGCGTCAGCGTCAGTCATTCCATCATCAAGACCCTGCAGGAGCGGGAGTGGATCCGGGTGGTGGGGCACCGGGACGTGCCCGGCCGGCCGGAATTGCTCGCGACCACCCGGGAATTCCTCGATTACTTCAACCTCAGGAAGCTCGAGGACCTGCCCAGCCTTGCGGAGATCCGGGAACTGACGAGGATTAACCCCGATCTGTTCGAGTCGCTGGAGGCTCCGTTGAACCCGGAAACCTTCACGGGCGTGGCGGAATCGGAAGCTGACTCAATGGCGGAAGAATTCGAGGAAGCCCCGGACCTTCCGGACGACGGCAAGGTCATCCCGTTTACCCATTAGCGGCCGTCCTTCCGGTTTCCCTCCCGGGCGGCACATGGGCATCCGCCGGCCTGACGCCAGTCAGGCGGTGGCGGGCTACCCTGGTGCAATAATCGCTTAAGGCCGCCGTATCAGACATGCCCCGGCAACCACCTGCTGAACGCATCCAGAAAGTCCTGGCGAGAGCGGGCCTGGGGTCGCGCCGCGAGATCGAAGACTGGATCGCGGCCGGCCGGATCAGCGTGAACGGCAGGATCGCCAGGCTCGGCGACCGGATCGCCGCCGAATCGAAAGTCCGCCTTGACGGCCGCCTGCTGGACTCTGGCCTGCCCGCTGCGGTGCAGACCCGGGTTCTGGCTTATCACAAGCCGGCGGGCGAAATCTGCACACGGCGCGATGCGAAAGGCCGGCCAACCGTTTTTGCAGCGTTGCCCGCATTGAAGCACGGACGCTGGATCAGCGTTGGCCGCCTCGATATCAATACGTCCGGACTGCTGCTGATCACCAACGACGGCGAGCTGGCGCACACCCTGATGCATCCTTCGGCCGGAATTGAACGGGAATACGCAGTGCGCGTGTACGGCGAAGTCAGCCGGGAAATCCTGGAAAAACTGATGAGCGGCGTCAGTCTGGCCGATGGCCGGGCCCGGTTCGCAAACCTCGCCGATGCCGGCGGCAAGGGCGCAAACCACTGGTATCACGTCGTCATCCGGGAGGGCCGGAACCGCGTGGTGCGCCGCCTGTGGGAGAGCCAGGGGGTGGTGGTCAGCCGGCTTATCCGGGTGCGCTTTGGGCCGTGCCGCCTGCCGGCACGGCTTCCGCCCGGGCGCTTCCGTGAACTCGGCCCCTCCGAGATCCGGCGGTTGCGGCAGGCCATAACGCCTGAAAAAACATGATGTCACGGCGGGCCCTGAAGACGGTTTACCGCCGCCTGTACCGGGCCTACGGGCCGCAGCACTGGTGGCCGGCCGCCAGCCGCTTTGAAATCCTGGTCGGCGCCGTGCTGACGCAGAATACCGCCTGGGTCAATGTCGAAAAGGCGATCGCCAACCTCAGGCGAGCCGGCCGCCTGGAGGCGAAGGCGATTACGGCTCTGCCGGACAAGCGCCTGGCGGCGCTCATCCGCCCCTCGGGGTATTTCAACGTCAAGGCGAGGCGGCTCAAGCATCTGTGCCGCTGGTTCGCGGAAGAAGGTGGCTTCAGCACCTTGTCCCGGCGCAACACGGAGGTCCTGCGTGCCTCGCTCCTTGAGGTACACGGCATCGGCCCCGAGACGGCCGATGATATTCTCCTCTATGCCTTTTCCAGGCCCGTGTTCGTGATCGATGTGTATACGCGCCGGCTGTTGAGGCGGTTGCGCCTGATTAACGGGGATGAGGATTACGAGACGCTGCGTGCCCGCATCGAAGCCGCACTCGCGCCGGATACGGCGTTATATAACGAGTTCCATGCCCTGATCGTGCGCCACGCGAAGGAGAAGTGTACGCAGGATCCGGGATGCAGGCACTGCA
>CAZXGW010000059.1:0-8371 GCA_964640355.1 uncultured Enterobacteriaceae bacterium | reverse complement strand
GTGGCTGCCATCTGGACAGCCTCGTCTACGTCGACGGTGACCAGCCGGGAAACCCCGGGTTCCTGCATGGTCACACCCAGCAGTTGGTAGGCTATTTCCATGGTGATCTTGTTATGGGTGATGAATATGAACTGGATCTCTTCCGACATCGACAGGAGCAATTCGCTGAATCGCCCGATATTGGCGTCATCGAGCGGTGCATCGACTTCATCGAGTATACAAAACGGTGCGGGATTCAACTTGAATATGGAGAACACCAGGGCAACGGCGGTCAGTGCCTTTTCCCCGCCCGACAGCAAATGGATGGTGCTGTTGCGTTTGCCGGGGGGGCGCGCCATGATGGTGACACCCGTGTCCAGCAGATCGCTGCCGGTCAATTCCAGGTAGGCGTTGCCCCCGCCGAACAGCTGCGGGAAGGTTTCCCTGAGGTTTGCGTTCAGCTGGTCGAAGGTTTCCTTGAATCGCGCGCGCGATTCACGGTCGATCCTGCGTATGGCATTTTCCAGGGTCGCCAGCGCCTCGCGCAGATCCGCATCCTGCCTGTCGAGATAGGATTTGCGTTCCGCCAACTGATCATACTCGCCGATCGCAGCGAGATTTACGGGCCCCAGCCGCTGGATCTTCTGATTGACGCTCTCAATCCGCTCACGCCAGGTCTCCTGATCGGCGTTTTCAGCCAGCGCCGACAGGATGAGCTGCACGTCATGGCCGGCGGTTTTCAGGTTCTCTTCAATTGTCTGGAGGCGTACCCGGCTTTCCCGTGTCAGGAGCCGCGCCTTCTCGAGCTCGTCCCGTAATTCCTGGATATGGTGCTCCTGGCGCGTGCGTGCCTGTTCCAGTTCGCGCAATTCGGCTTCCACCTGCTGCACGCGCTGCCTGGCTTCCGCCAGCGCCGACTCCGCAATGGATTTTTCACCGAGCTTGCGATCGAGGGCCTCCCGCATCCCGCCAAGCGGGGCCCCGCTTTCAGACAGCAGTTTTTGGAGATCGGCACAGTGTTCCTCGAGCCGGGCGATCTGTGACCGGCAACGCTCCATGGCCTGTTCAAGGGACGCGCGCTGCGAACTGATGGCTTCCAGTTGCAGAGCGATGCCGTGACTTTCTTCGTGCGTTTTTTGCCACCTGTCCCTGGCCTGGCGCAGAGATTCGCGATGCTGATCACGCAACTCGGCGAGACCGGCACGCCGCTGTTCCAGCGTCGCGAGTTCGCGGTTCAACCGCTGCAGGTCTTCCCGAACAGCGGACAGCTCCCGCTCGTCCTCAACGGCCTGCTGCTGCAACTCGTCCTGTTCCGCCAGGATATGCTCTATCCGGGACCTGGCCTGGTCCCGTTGCGCCGTGGCGGCGGCGAGCGAGGCCCGTCGTTCCGACAGAATGCTGTGCTGAGCCTGCGCGGCCGCCTGCATCTCCTGCAGTTGCGCTTCCAGGGTTTCCACCACGCCGTGCTCCTGTATCGCTTCCGTTTCCAGCGCCTCCAGGCGTTCTGCGGATGATACAATTTCTTCCCGAAGTCCGGTGATCTGCCGTTTCCGATCCAGGATGCCGGCGGGCGCGCCTTTCGGCCTGCAAACCCGCGACCAGTTGCGTCCCAACCAGAGACCGTCACGGGTAATTACCGACTCCATGCCCCGCAGACGCCCACGCATATTCACGGCGGTTTCTGAATCTTCCGCGATCAACACCTCGGCAAGAAGGTGTTTCAGGGGGAACGGACCTTTGATCTTGTCTGCCAGGGAAGGAAGCCGGTCGCCGGTGCCGGTGTCCGGGGTGCAGGCTATGCCCACGATGCCCAGCGTGCCTGATTCAATTTCGTCCAGCTTGCCGGTCAGTTGCTCAACGTCATCCACGCAGATGTCGTGCAGAAACTGTCGCAGCACAATTTCCACCGGCCGGGTCCATTCCGCGTCCACTGCGATCTGCTGGCTGAGTCTTGGCTGATTCGACAAACCCGTTTCCGCCAGCCAGGCGTTAATTTCCGGCCGGTCCTGCTCATGCGCGGCCTGCTGTTGCAGGGCTTCCAGGGAAATGACGCCGTCTTCCAGCCTCTGGTGCTGCAGGCGCCGTTCATTCAGACGCTCGAGCAGTTTGAGTTCTGTGTTCCGGGCGCTGTTCCATTTTTGCCGGATATCTACTGCCTGGGCCTGCAAACCGGCGAGCGTTTCCTCAAGCTTCCTCACCTCCCTGGCCTGATCCTCGACCGCCGCTTCCAGGGCGTTCCGATCGATGGCCTCCAGCTCATGCACCAGGGATCGTATCCGCTGCACAGATTCTTCCAGGCCGAACTCAAGATGCTCGCACCGCAACGTGTTGATTTCCTTTTCCCGGACGCGGGCGGCAACGGTTTCGTTGAAGCCCTCCCATTCCCCCTGCCAGGCCTGCATGGCCTGCTCTGACTGGTTCAGAAGCAGGTAGGCACGGTCGCCTTCGTCCCGGGAAAGCTGCAGCTCTGGTTCAAGGTGTGCGGTGCCGTCGCGCAACGTCGTGAATTTTTCCTGATCCTGCCGCAACTGATCGCGCGCCGCCTGTTCTTCCTGGCGCGCCCGCCCCAGGTCCTGTTTGGTCGCGGCTATCCGTTCGCCGGCATGCTGCAGTTTCTGCTCCAGCTGGGATATCTCGCCGCCAATCCGGTAATAGTCGGACTGGGCGGCATTGAAATTGTCATTGGCCGCGGACAGGGCGTGGCGCGTGCGCTCCAGGCCGGCCTCCAGGCTGCGCAGTTCCGCCATCCCGGCCTCGACGCTGTTTTCCCGCGTTCTCGCTTCCGCTTCTTCACGATCGGACTGCTGTTTCAGGAATTTCCACTGCAGCGCCTGGGATTCGGCCTCCAGTTGCCGTTTCTCTTTCATCAGCTTCTGGTAGCGTTCGGCGGCCCTGGCCTGGCGTTGGAGATGATTAAGCTGCCTGTCCAACTCCTCCCGGATGTCATTCAGGCGCGCGATGTTTTCCCGGGTGTGGCCGATGCGGTTTTCGGTTTCCCTGCGCCGCTCACGGTACCTGGATATGCCCGCCGCTTCCTCGATAAAGGTGCGTAACTCGTCCGGTTTTGCCTCGATGAGACGGGAGATCATCCCCTGTTCAATGATGGCGTAGCTCCTTGGGCCCAACCCCGTGCCCAGAAAAATGGCCTGTATGTCGCGCCGGCGGCAGCGCGTGCCGTTGAGAAAGTAGCTGGAAGTGGCGTCCCGCGTTATCTGACGCTTGATCGAAATCTCGTCATAACTCGCATACTGGCCGCCCAGCTTGTGTTCGGTATTGTCGAAGATCAGTTCAACCGAGGCCTGTCCGACCGGATTGCGGGCGCTCGATCCGTTGAAGATGACATCGACCAGGGCATCGCCGCGCAGGTGCTTGGCAGAGCTTTCACCCATGACCCACATTACCGCATCGATGATGTTCGACTTGCCGCAACCGTTGGGACCGACGATGCCGACCAGATTGCCGGGGAGAGTGAGAGTGGCGGGATCGACGAAGGATTTAAAGCCGGAAAGTTTGATCGTGCGCAATCGCATGGAGCGTAACAATACCGAGATTGCCCGGTGCGCACAAGCGTGACATGAATCTATATTATACTTTATAAATATATTATAATTTATTGATATACAGGTATTTTTAAGATCATGTTAATGCGTGATCTGAAGACGGTGACAGCATTATTTACACGGTTTGTGTTAAGGTGGATTATCGTTGAACGTCGCGTACACGGATTCACGCCTCATGCCTGCCGGAACAAAAAAGAAATTTGACATCTTCCCCAATCCGCATCCTGGAAGAGACTATACCATCCATATCACTGTGCCGGAATTCACCTGCCTCTGTCCGCGCACGGGCCAGCCGGATTTCGCAACGCTTTACATCGATTACGTTCCCTCCAGGATGTGTGTTGAACTCAAGTCCCTGAAACTCTATGTCTGGTCATATCGCGATCAGGGGGCGTTTCACGAGGCTGTCACCAACAAGATCCTGTCCGATCTGGTGGCGGCTGTCCGCCCGCGGTTCATGCGCATCACTGCCGAATTCAACGTTCGCGGCGGCATATACACCACGGTGGTTGCGGAACACCGGAGGGCCGGCTGGAAGCCTCCCCCCGAAGTGACCTTGCCGTGAAGCGGCAGTGATCCCTGCGCTGCGTGAATTTGCCCGGGGCGTGCGCTACGCGGTCGGGGGATTCGATCTCGTCTTCAGGCCTGGTATCAGGGTCTACGCATTCATCCCCCTGCTGATCAATGTCCTGTTGTTTGCCGGCGTTGTTATATACGGCGCCCGTCTGTTGCATGATTTCATCCACGCCTGGCTGCCCGGTGCGTGGGAATGGCTAAGCTGGCTGATATGGCCGCTGTTCGCGTTCATCGCGTTCACAGTGGTTTTTTTCTGTTTTACGCTCGTCGCAAACCTGGTGGCGGCACCATTCAACGGCCTGCTGGCAGGCGCGGCAGAAGCCAGTCTCACGGGCGTCAACGCGACGGACAGCGGCGATATGATCCGGCTGCCCCGTGAGATCGCCGGCGCCATTGTCTCCGAGCTGCGCAAATTTGCGTATTTCATCGTCCGTGTGATCCCGCTACTGCTCCTGTTTTTTCTTCCCGGGCTTCAGTTTTTCGCCCCGTTCCTGTGGTTCCTGTTCGGTTCGTGGATGCTGGCCCTCGAATACCTGGATTTCCCCATGGGCAACCACGGCATCGCGTTTCCTGACCAGCGTGATGCCGCCAGGGCTGAACGGTCGCTCGCCCTCGGTTTCGGGGCCGGTGCTCTGGTGCTGGCCATGATCCCCGTGATCAATTTCATGGCCATACCGGTGACCGTGTGCGGCGCAACCCGCCTGTGGCTGGAGAGAATTCGCCGGCGCTGAGCTGGTGCCGGCGGCTTCCCCAAAATCAGCGTTGCCTATGATTTTTCTTTCTGGTATAGATGCACGCTTGTTTTTGACCGGCCGGAGATTCGCATTGCCAAAGAGGAAGAAAAAGACCGGTAAAAAAAGAACGGTAAAATCTGCGGCCCCCCGGAAAAAGGGGGCAAGGAAGGTCGCGGCCCCCAAACGGAGAACCGCGGCAAGGAAAGCGGCGGGCAGGAAAAAACAGGTAAAAAAATCCCCCTCGAAGATCAAAAGGAAAGCCACCAGAAAGTCCATGCGCAAGGTTGTGAGCATTGCCAGGAAGCAGACCACTCCACTGCGAGCCAGGACGGCAAAAGAGACTTTCAAACCGTATCGGCCGCGGCAGGGCGAGGAATACATGGGCGCCGAACAGGCGGCCCACTTCCGGTCGATATTGCTCAACTGGAAAAAGGAACTGATGGAGGAAGTCGATCGCACCGTCCATCACATGCGTGACGAGGCATCCAATTTTCCGGACCCCAACGATCGCGCCACGCAGGAGGAAGAGTTCGCACTGGAGTTGCGCACCCGTGACCGCGAACGCAAACTCATCAAGAAAATCGATGAATCGCTGATCGCCCTGGAAAAGGGGGATTATGGCTATTGCGAAATCTGCGGCGTGGAAATCGGCATCCGGCGCCTCGAGGCCAGGCCCACGGCCACGCTGTGCATCGACTGCAAGACCCTGGACGAAATCAAGGAGCGGCACCTGGGTTGAATCAGTAAACGTGGCTGTTTACTGTCACGCGAATAATCTCGGAAAATCATATGCCGCCGGCGTGTCTCCCGGAAGACACGCCGTAAATACGTCCCTCTTGGCTCGAGTGCCGCTGTCCCTGCGACACACGGTCTTCCGGTGAGACACCCCGGTAGCATTCATTAAGCCCAGATGCGCCCGGGACATCACCCTAATGACTGGTGGTTTGTGCCTGGCCACCCGCTATCAGTCACAGGATGGCAGATACGTTTACTCACCGGGAAATTTCAGCAGCTAGTTTGCAGCGCTTCTCGTAGGCCTCGCGCGCGATCCGGATATCTTCCAGAAACCAGGGCAGTTCATCGAGCTGCAGGGCCTGCGGCCCGTCGACCAGGGCCCTCGCGGGATCGGGATGGAAATCGACCAGGACCATGTTGGCGCCGGCGATGATACCCTGCACCGCGGCGTGCATCAGGTCCAGGATGCGGTCGGGCGCCTCGCTGCGCGTGCCGACGGCATGCGAGGGATCCACGCACACCGGCATGCGCGTCAACCGCTTGATAACCGGCACGTGGGCAAAATCCACCAGGTTGCGGTGCGGATCGCCGAAATTTGTTTTCATGCCGCGCAGGCAGAAGATGACCTTGCGGTTGCCTTCGCTCGCGAGGTATTCAGCGGCATTAAGGGACTCTTCCAGCGTGATGCCGAAACCGCGCTTCAGGAGCACGGGAAATTCCTTCTGCCTGCCGACGCTCTTCAGCAATTCAAAATTCTGTACGTTCCGCGTGCCGATCTGCAGCATGATCCCCGTCGCCTGGCCCGCCCTGTGCATGGCTTCGTGTATTTCATCGATCTGATCATCGTGGGTAACCTCCATGGCGATCACCTTGATGCCGTATTTCCCCGCGAGTTCGAATACATAAGGCAGGCATTCCTTTCCCCGTCCCTGAAACGAGTATGGATTGGTCCTGGGCTTGTAGGCGCCCATGCGGGTGCACTGCAACCCCTGCTCATGCACCGCCTTCATCATGCGATCGACGTTCTCGCGGGTATCGACGGCGCACAGGCCGGCGAAGATATTCAGATTGTCCTGGCCGAACCTCACGCCGTTGTATTCGAAGTAGCTTGACCGGCTGTCGTCCCGGTGCCGCCCCAGTATTCTGTATTCCCGCGACACGCGGACGACGCGCTCAACCACCTTGAAGCCGCTTATGGCGGCGGCATCCAGTGAAACCGTGTCACCGATGAGATAAAGTTCGGTCAAGGTCTGCTGGGTGCCTACCTCTTCGTGTGTCCTGACAGTGATGTCGGGCAGCGACGAAAGATACTCCAGCAGCTTGCGGTATTCCGGATCGTTTTTATCGGTATCGGGATGCAGGATGATGATCATGCAGCTTCCCCGAAGCCGGCCGGCGCGAGGCCTTCCAGCCATCTTGTATATAGATGATCCGCGACAACCTGCAAGGCGGGAATGCGTTTATCAAGATGGGCCAGTATTTCCCCTTCCGTCTGTACACTCTCAGACGGACACCGGATGTCGGCGCGATAGACGGTTACCCATTCGCGCAACATGGATTCGGTGATCTCGACGTGACATTGCAAGGCCAGGCTGTTGCCATGGACGAAGGCCTGCCTCGGGCAATACCGGCTTTTCAGCAGCGGCTGCGCGCCCCGCGGCAGGCTGAAGGTTTCGCCATGCAGGTGAAATACCTCGAAATTTCCCGGCAAGCCGTCCAGCCAGCGCCTTGCGGTCCTGTTACGATAGCCGGACACTTCAAACCAGCCGATTTCCGGCAGAGGATTTGATGTGATGTCACCGCCCAACGCCTTGCTGATGAGCTGCCCGCCCAGGCAGTGGCCGAGCACAGGCAGTTTTTTATCGTGCGCCAGGCGTATCAATGCAAGTTCCTCGTCAATCCAGGGACAGGCATCATTGACGCTCATCGGGCCGCCCATGAACACCAGCCCCGACACGCCGTCCAGGGAGCGGGGCACCCTGCCCCCTTCATCCACGCGGATCACCTCATACGCCACGTCCCGTGCAGAGAGAAAACTGCCGAGATAACCGGGTCCTTCGCAGCGTACGTGGCGGAAAACGAGTATCGGGTCCATAAATGTACTATATTTTATTGCCGCGTTCCGGAGCAACGTGTATGTCCCTGGCATTGAAAACCGTCATCCTGATCCTGCTGGCCGCAGTGTCCTGCAACAGCCCGGCGGCGGAGAACATCGCAATCGTCGGCCTGTTCAAGGACAAGGCCATTATCACGATCGACGGGAAACGCCGGGTCCTGAAATCCGGCGAGACCAGCCCGGAAGGCGTCACGCTCGTCTCGGCCAGCAGCAAGGAGGCCGTGCTCGAGGTCGACGGCCTCCGGAAAACCTATACGCTGGATACCCGTATCGGCGCCTATTTCGAGGGGCCGCCACCCGGCGTCACGGTCACGGTGGCACCGGACAGCTACGGCATGTACCACGTAAACGGCAGCATCAATGGCTTCCAGGTCGATTTTGTCATCGATACCGGCGCTACCCTCGTGTCCATGAACAGGAATCACGCCAAACGCATCGGCCTGAATTACAAGCTCGACGGGATTGAAAGCGCCTCGCATACGGCTTCCGGCATTGCGAAGATATACCTTGTGCAGCTGGATAAGGTCAGGGTGGGCGATATCGAGCTGCGTGATGTCGCCGGTGCGGTGCATGACGACGACTTTCCCGCGGTCGTACTCCTCGGAAATTCATTCCTGAACAAGATAAACGTGCGCAGGGAAGGCAGGATCCTGCAGCTGGAAAAGAAATAA
>CAZXGW010000058.1:3132-8376 GCA_964640355.1 uncultured Enterobacteriaceae bacterium | reverse complement strand
GCGGCAGGGGTATTCATCCTGTATAATGCCATGACCTTGTCTGAACTGCGGAAATCATCGGGATGCACGGATTAACCGAGGCGCGGGAAACACCGGTTTCAGGCGTTTCAGCGGAACGGCCCGCCGGAAAATATGACTGGCGTTACATCTTTGACGTCGCCGGTGAACATAAGCATGAAATCATCCTGGCAAATGTTATCGCCCTGCTGGCGACGATCGCCAGCGTTCCCCTGCCGCTGTTATTGCCACTGCTTGTCGATGAAGTCCTGCTGAACCAGCCCGGGCGCGTCGTCCATACCATCAATCTCGTTGCACCGGAGGCGTGGCAGGGACCGGTGCTGTATATCACGGTCATTCTGTTCATCACCCTGGTGTTGAGGCTGATCTCGCTGGTGCTGAATGTCTGGCAGACCAGGCAGTTCACCATTGTATCAAAGGATATCATCTACCGGATCCGCCGGGCGCTGCTGAACCGCCTGGAGAAGGTTTCGATGTCGGAATACGAGACGCTCGGCAGCGGCACGGTGGCCTCGTACTTCGTAACCGACCTGGAAACGGTTGACCAGTTTGTCGGCACCACGATCAGCCGGCTGCTGGTGGCCGTCCTGTCGATTGTCGGCGTCGCCGTCGTGCTTCTCTGGATTCACTGGCAGCTCGCGTTGCTGATCCTGTTTGCCAACCCGATCGTCATTTATTTCACCATGGTGCTCGGCAAGCACGTCAAGGAACTGAAGCAGCGTGAAAACGCCGCCTTCTCGGTGTTCCAGCAGGCGCTGACGGAGACCCTCGATTCAATCCACCAGATCCGCGCGAGCAACCGGGAACGCCACTATATCCTGCAGATCGTCGACCAGGCGAGGTCGGTCAAGGATCACGGCATCGCCTTCTCGTGGAAGAGCGATGCCGCCAGCCGCCTGAGCTTCATGGTGTTCCTGTTCGGGTTCGACATTTTCCGGGCCGTGTCCATGCTGATGGTGGTCTTTTCCGGGCTGTCGATCGGCTTCATGTTCGCCGTGTTCGGCTACCTCTGGTTCATGATGGGCCCCGTGCAGGAGGTGCTGAACATCCAGTATGCCTACTACGGCGCCCGGGCGGCGCTGGGGCGCGTCAACGCCCTGTGTGAATTGCACCGCGAGCCCGACTATCCCCACCTCGCCAATCCATTTGCGGGCAGAACGACGGTCGGCATCCTCATCGAGGATGTCCATTTTGCCTACGGCGACGGCCCGGATGTCCTTAACGGCATCAATCTTGCGATCGGCGCGGGTGAAAAGGTGGCGCTGGTCGGCGCCAGCGGCGGGGGGAAGTCCACGCTGGTGCAGGTGCTGATTGGCCTCTATCCGCCGAAGGCCGGCATGGTGTACTACGATGACGTGCCGGTGACCCGGATCGGGCTGGACGTGGTGCGGGAACACGTCGCCACCGTGCTGCAGCATCCCGCGCTGTTCAATGACACGGTGCGCATCAACCTGACCATGGGGCGCAATCTTCCGGAGGAACATCTCTGGCGCGCACTCGACATTGCCCAGCTCAGGGACACCGTGTCAGAAATGAAACACGGACTGGACACCGTGGTAGGCCGCCAGGGTATCCGCCTTTCGGGCGGCCAGCGCCAGCGGCTTGCCATTGCGCGCATGATATTGAGCGATCCTTCCGTCGTCATACTCGATGAGGCCACGTCGGCGCTCGATGCGGAAACGGAATACCAGTTGCACGCCGCCATGAGCGATTTCCTCAAGGATCGGACGACCCTGATCGTTGCGCATCGCCTGAGCGCCATCAAGCAGGCCAATCACGTCTATGTTTTTGAATCCGGAACCATCAGCGAGCAGGGCAGCCACAGTGAATTGCTGTCCCAGAACGGTCTGTATGCAAAGCTTTACGGGGTCAGGCAGTCGCACGGGTGAAAAAGGGGTCTGACCCCTTTATAAACAGAGGCTGGTCCTGCGGCCGGGCCCTCCCCCGGAAGACCGTGTGCCGCAGGGATAGCGGCACTCGAGCCTACAGGGATGTATTCACGGCGTGTGTTCCGGGGGAGGGCCCGGCCGCCTGGGGCGTTCGAACGTCAGTATGAGAGTACACCTGTTGCAATGACCGTTTATTGTGGCAGGTACAGGCGATCGCGGTTGAGCCGGTAATACTCGAGGGAATTCCGCACGGCGTTGATGACGCCGCGCGAACTGATGGTGGCGCCGCTGACCTGGTCGAACTGGCCGCCGCCGGAAGTTACCGTCCATCCTTCAGGCGGCGTGTTGTCGAGCGAGTGGCCGGAAAAACCGGTAATCCAGTTTGATTTGCGCTGATCGATGCCATCGCCCAGTCCCTCGGTTTCCCGGTGGCTGAGAACCCGCACACCCGTGAGCGCGCCATCATAGGCGATGCCGATGACGAGCTGTATATTGCCGCTGTAACCCCGGGCCGTGACGGGCATGAGCACCAACCCGGCGGGTTCGCCGTCGCGGCGCGCCCGGTATACCTTCACGCTGCCACTGCTGCCGAGATAGGCGGCGTCCACCACTTCGATGACGTCGGTGTACAGATCGTTGTCGTACGGCAGCGTCATCACCTCATCAATGATTTTCAATTGCTCCCGGCGCGCATTGTCGGCAATGCGCTCCCGCGCGAGTTCATCGGCGATGAGGAGCAGGACGGCGCAGACGAGGGCCACGCCGAGGAGCGGTCCGAGGGTCCTTGCGAGGAAAGCACGCTTGTCGGTGTCCATATTCCCTTCAACTTTTCTCGCCGAGCACCTTCGGTCGCGTCAGGCCGTCTATCAGCGGCACGGCCGCGTTCATGATCAACACGGCAAACGCGATGCCGTCCGGGTAGCCGCCCCACGTTCGGATCGCATAGGTCAGGAGGGCGATGCCCGCGGCATACACCAGGCGGCCTTTTGGTGTTGTTGAGGCGGTAACGGGGTCGGTGATGATGAAGAAGGCGGCAAGCATGGTGCCGCCGGTGAACAGGTTAAACAGGGGGGAAAGGTAAAGCGTATTGTCGTACCAGTAAAACGGCAGGCTGGTGGCAAACAGGGTGGCCAGGAATGCGACGGGCATATGCCAGGTGATCACGCGCCGCCACAGCAGCCAGGCCCCGCCGGCGATCCAGGCCAGGGCGATGAGGTCCCAGCCCTTGCCCGCCAGCGTCCCGAACACGGGGGATGTCCGTATTTCGGAGATCATCGCCATCGCGGAAAGCTGGGATTTCATGTAATCGAGCGGGGTGGCGCCGCTGATGCCGTCCGGCCCGGCCGCCGGTAACTGGCCGGCAAAAATCACGGCGAGGATATCGGCAAGGCCTGTGGTTGAATCGGCCACCCCCCTGGCCGCGGGCCACGCGGTCATTTCAACCGGAAAACACAGCAGTACGAACACATAACCCGCCATGGCGGGGTTGAACATGTTATAGCCGAGACCGCCATAGGCATGCTTGGCGATGACGATGGCGAAAAATATGCCGGTGAGACTGAGCCACCATGGCGCCAGCGGGGTCACGGCCAGCGCGAACAGGAGGGCAGTCACCAGCGCTGTGCCGTCCTGCAGGGTGGTCTTTACGGGGAAATTCCTCAACCGCAGGACGGCGGCTTCCAAGACGAGGGCAAAAATGACGGCCAGCAGGCACTGGATCAGGACGCCCCAGCCCAGCACCCAGATAGCGGCGAGTATGCCCGGCGCCAGGGCATACAGGACGTGGCGCATGACCCCGGCGACCGATGCCTGCCCGTGAAAATAGGGAGAGGCGGCCTTGCCGGAATCATTCATGGTGGTGCGCGCCGGTATCCGACCAGCTTGGGGTCAGGCCTGGGCCTGCAGGTCATTGATCGCCGCGGCTGATCTTCCCGGCCGGCCGGCCGGGATCCCCGCCAAATCACGTTCTGCGAGTTGAAGGCGCCGGAGTTCCATGCCGCCCAGCATGTGGATGCAGTCCACGGGACAGGGTTCGATGCAGAGTTCGCAGCCGGTGCAGATTTCAGCGATGACGGTATGCATCTGTTTCGGGGCGCCGATAATGGCGTCCACGGGGCAGGCCTTGAGGCATTTGGCGCAGCCGATGCATTCCTGCTCGTCGATGAACGCCACCGTGGGCGGTCTTTCAACGCCGTATTGCGGGTTCAAGGGCCGGAACGGCCGGTTGAGGAGTTTCGCCAGGATTTTTATCGTGGCCTCACCGCCGGGCGGACACTGGTTGATGTCCGCTTCGTTGCGGGCAATGGCCTCGGCATAAGGCCGGCAGCCGGGGTATCCGCACTTTCCACATTGGGTCTGCGGCAGATGGGTATCGATGAGTTCGACGAGCTTCTCGAGATCCGGCGCTTTCCCGCGGCCGTTGCTCAATATCAGGAGTCCTGCACCGCCGGCGAGCAACAGAATGATGATAGTTCCCGTCATATCATGACGCGATCAGGCCGGTGAACCCCATGAATCCCATGGAAGTCAGCGCGAGCGTGACCAGGAGGATGGACATCCCCCGAAACGGGGCGGGAATGTCCGCGGCCTCGAGGCGTTCGCTGATCGCGACGAGCATGAAGAGGATGATCCCGAACCCGAGGGCCGTACCCAACCCGAAGGCAAAGGAGGCCGTCAAATCATTCGCCAGCTGCAGGTTCAGCAGAAGCGCGCCCAGGACCGTCGTATTGATCCCCGCCAGCGGCAGGAAGATGTTGATGCGATCCATAATCCTGCTGTTGGTGTGACGCCCCCACAGTTTCAGGGACCAGGCGAGCAGCAGGGCGACCAGCACAAAGACCGGCAGGCGGATGTACTGCAAGTCCGGCGAAGTGAAGAGGTAGGCCTCCAGGATATGGCCCAGCAGGGCCGCGGCGGGCAGCAGGATGGCAATCGTTACAGCCATACCCCGGGCCACGTCCATTTTGCGAAGGTAGGCCAGGGCGGGATCCGATCCGATCACCTGGACAACGACGATATTGTTGACCAGCGCAGCGCCGAGGAGGGTGAGGATAAAACCGGACACGGGTTATTTAATCCTCATTCCCGGTTCGGCTCCGCTGTCGGCGCTCAACAGGAATATCCCCGGCTTGTCGCCGGAGGCCGCAAGCACCATGCCTTCCGACGTGCCGAAACGCATCTTGCGCGGGGCAAGATTGGCCACCATCACGGTCAGCCGGCCCACCAGATGTTCGGGCGCGTAGGTGGACCGGATGCCGGCAAACACGGTCCGCGTCTCCGTACCGAGGTCCAGCGTGAGCTTGAGCAGCTTGTCCGCGCCATCGACGTGCTCGGCCTT
>CAZXGW010000058.1:0-3032 GCA_964640355.1 uncultured Enterobacteriaceae bacterium | reverse complement strand
CGGCTGGCGATGTTCACGTACTTGCCGACGAGATCGCTGTTTACGCGCGCGACGAAATCGTCGAGATTCAAATCGATGTCGCCCATGCCGCCGTTGAGCTTCGCGGCGTAGTAATAGCGCAGGTATTCGGGGTTGCCGACATGATCGAGATAACTCCGGGCCGTGATGAAGGTGCCGCGGGATTTCGACATCTTTTCGCCGTTCACGGTGAGAAAGCCGTGGACGAAGATCTTCGTCGGTTTGCGGAACCCGGAAAACTCGAGCATCGCCGGCCAGAACAGGGCGTGGAAATAGAGGATGTCCTTGCCGATAAAATGGTAAAGCTCCGAGGCCGAATCCTTTTTCCAGTAGTCCTCGAATGCCAGCCCCTCCCTGTCGCACAGGTTCCTGAAGCTCGCCATGTAGCCGACGGGGGCGTCAAGCCAGACGTAAAAATACTTGCCGGGCGCGCCCGGTATGCTGAACCCGAAGTAGGGGGCATCGCGTGATATGTCCCAGTCGGACAGGCCGGCCTCAAACCACTCGTCGAGCTTGTTCGCGGCTTCGTCCTGCAGCGTGCCGGAACGGGTCCACTTCTTCAGGAATTCCACGCAGTCGGGGTGCGACAGTTTGAAGAAATAGTGCTCCGATCGCTTCCTGACCGGCGCCGCGCCGGAAATGACGGAGTAGGGGTTTTTCAGTTCCGCCGGCGTGTAGGCGGCACTGCACACCTCGCAGGAATCGCCGTACTGGTCCTTCGCGCCGCATCTCGGACATTCACCCTTGACGAAGCGATCGGGAAGAAAGATCTGCCGGACCGGATCGTAGAGCTGCTCGATGTCGCGCCTGTCGATCAGTTTCGCCTTGTCGAGAGCAGTGTAGATTTTTACCGCGTATTCCTCCGTTTCCGGCGAGTGGGTCGTGTAAAAGTTGTCGAAAGCAATGAGGAACTCCCTGAAGTCGCGCAGGTGCTCGGTGTGCATGCGTGCGATCAGTGCCTCCGGCGTAATGCCATCTGTTTCGGCGCGCAGCATGATCGCCGTGCCGTGCGTATCGTCGGCGCAGACGTAATGGACCTCGTGACCCAGCATTTTCTGGAACCGGACCCAGATGTCGGTCTGGATGTATTCCACGAGGTGGCCGATGTGTATCGGCCCGTTCGCATAGGGCAGGGCGCTCGTCACCAGAAGTTTTCGGCGTTTTACAGTCATTACTCGGGTCCTGCAGATAAATTGCGATAACTTATCACGTCCCCGTCGCCGGAACCAAAACCGGATTGCAGCGAGTCCCGGCGCCGGTATTAAAACCGCCAGGCGCTACTATAGCCTGCCTTGTGTTAAGATACCTGTGCCGTTGTTCCGGAACGCCCGTTTATTGCCCATGCCCGAACTGTCCCGCGAAAAGATCGAATCCCTCCTGGCCGGCTATGAGGATCCCTACCTCGGGCAGGACCTCGTGTCCGCCCGCGCGGTCAAGGCCATCGCCATTACCGATGGGCGCGTCGATATCGCCCTTGAACTCGGCTACCCGGCCGGCGGCTATCACGACGAGATGATTGCCGGTATCCGGGACAGGCTTCAGGCCGAAGCGGGCATAACGGATGTCAACGTCTCGATCAGGACCAATATCCTGTCGCACGCCGTCCAGAAGGGGGTCAAGGTGCTGTCCGAGATCAAAAACACCATTGCCATCGCCTCGGGCAAGGGCGGGGTGGGCAAATCCACGACTGCCGTCAACCTTGCCCTTGCCCTCCAGGCGGAAGGGGCCAATGTCGGGATCCTGGATGCCGATATCTACGGGCCGAGCCAGCCGCGCATGCTCGGCTGCCACGGCAAGCCGGAAACCCGCGACGGCAAGAGCCTGGAACCCAATATCAGCTACCACCTCCAGTCCATGTCCATCGGCTACCTGATTGAGGAGGATACGCCCATGATCTGGCGCGGCCCGATGGTGACCTCCGCGCTGGAGCAGTTGCTGAATGATACCAACTGGTCCGGCCTGGATTACCTGGTCATCGATCTGCCCCCCGGCACGGGCGATATCCAGTTGACCCTCTGCCAGAAAATACCGGTGAGCGGGGCGATTATCGTCACCACGCCGCAGGACATTGCCCTCCTGGATGCGAAAAAGGGTCTCAGGATGTTCGAAAAGGTGGAAGTGCCGGTGCTCGGCATCATCGAGAACATGAGCACCCATATCTGCAGCCGGTGCGGCCATGAAGAGCACATCTTTGGCGCCGGCGGCGGCCGGCAGATGGCGGAACAGTACGGTGTGGAACTGCTCGGCGAGCTGCCCCTGGACATCGGGATACGCGAAGGCGTTGACAATGGCAGGCCGACGGTGGCGCTGGAGCCTGATTCACCCATTACCGGGATCTACCGGGAAGTCGCCCGCAAGGCCTCCGCGCGCCTGGCCCTCAAGGCGCGGGATTACACCCGGAAGTTTCCGAAGATCGTTATCGAGAACAATTAAGGCGGCCGCGTCCATGTCAGTCAAATCCGATCGCTGGATCCGCCGCATGGCGAAGGAATACCGCATGATCGAACCGTTCGAGCCGGGCCAGGTCAAGCACAACGGATCCGAGCGGCTGGTGTCCTACGGCACGTCCAGCTACGGCTACGACGTGCGTTGTGCCGATGAATTCAAGATATTCACGAACATCAACACCACCATCGTCGATCCGAAACAGTTCGATGAGAAATCATTTGTCGATTTCAAGGGCGACGTGTGCATTATCCCCCCCAATTCGTTTGCGCTGGCGCGCACCGTGGAGTACTTCCGCATCCCGCGCAATATCATGGTGTTGTGCCTCGGCAAGTCCACCTATGCCCGCTGCGGGATCATCGTCAACGTGACGCCGCTGGAGCCCGAATGGGAAGGCCATGTCACGCTCGAGTTTTCCAATACCACCCCGCTGCCGGCGAAGATTTACGCCAATGAAGGCGTTGCCCAGGTGATCTTCATGGAATCGGACGAGGTATGCGAGGTTTCCTACAAGGATCGCGGCGGCAAGTACCAGGGGCAGAAAGGCGTAACCCTGCCCAAGACGTAAA
>CAZXGW010000057.1:0-8385 GCA_964640355.1 uncultured Enterobacteriaceae bacterium | reverse complement strand
GGCGAGGAAACTCTTCCATCTTCCTTCATGCTGTTGTATGGTGCGCTACCTTTTATGAACAGGCAGGAATCTTCAGCACAGCATGGCGAGACCGGCGCCCACCCGCGGCATGCACCACGTCGCGTTGAACGTGAGGGATCTTGAGAAATGCGAGCAGTTCTACGTCGGATTGCTCGGCATGAAGGTCGAGTGGCGACCGGACAAGGACAATGTCTATCTCTGCTCCGGCAACGACAACCTGGCCCTGCACCGGCGTGACGGCGGCGAGGCCCCGGCCGGGCCGCAGCGGCTCGATCACATCGGGTTCATGCTGAACAGTCCAGAAGAGGTGGACGAATGGTTCGATTTCCTGAATACTCATAACGTGCCGATGAGAACCGGGCCCGAGAACCACCGCGACGGTGCGCGCAGTTTCTATTGCGAAGACCCGGAAGGTACAGTCGTACAGTTGATCTACTATCCACCTTTGAAACATCTCTAGGGGGGGTACTACGATGGCAAGCGTCGCGGAGAAAATCCAACTGCACGGGTTCAACAACCTCACCAAAAGCCTGAGTTTCAATATCTACGATGTTTGCTACGCGCACACCGAGGCTCAGAACAAGGAGTACATGGAGTACATCGACGAGGTGTACAACTCCGACCGCCTCACCAAAATCCTCAAGGACGTCGCGGGCATCATCGGCGCCAGCGTCCTGAACATCGCCAAGGCCGATTACGACCCCCTCGGCGCCAGCGTCGCCCTGCTGATCTCCGAGGAAGCGCCCGCCATGAACGGCGTGACCAACGCCGAGTCGCCCGGCCCGATGCCGGCGACGGTCCTTGCCCACCTGGACAAGAGCCACCTGACGGTGCACACCTACCCCGAGAGCCACCCGGATTCCGGCATCAGCACCTTCCGCGCCGACATCGACGTCAGCACCTGCGGGATGATCTCTCCGCTCAAGGCCCTGAATTTCCTCATTCACAGCTTCGAGTCGGATATCGTCACCATCGACTACCGGGTGCGGGGATTCACGCGCGATACCAAGGGCACGAAACACTACATCGACCACAAGATCGGCTCCATCCAGAACTTCATCTCGCGGAGCACGAAGAAGCGCTACAAGATGGTTGATGTGAACATCTACGGCGAGAACATCTTCCACACCAAGATGATGTTGAAGGAGTTCGACCTCAACAACTACCTGTTCAACGTCACGGCGGAAGAACTGGAGCCCGAGCAGCGCCAGACCATCGAAGACCATCTGAAGGAGGAGATCGAGGAGATTTTCTACAGCAGGAACGCCGAGGACGAGAGCGGCCAGGTGGTGTTCAGTCTTTACAGCGCGCCTTTGCCCAGGAGTCACGCAAGGTAACCGTCCGATTGAAGACCAGCCGGTCGGGGCGCGAATCCCGCCGATCCACGCAGAAATAGCCGAGGCGCTCGAACTGGAAGCGCGCCTCCGGCGCCGCCCCGGAAAGGCCGGGCTCGACCCGGGCATCGGGAATGATCTCTACCGAATCCGGGTTCAGGCTGGACTTCCAGTCCAGCCGGTCGGGCTCGGGGACGGCGAACAGGCGGTCATAGAGCCGGACTTCCGCCCCGATCGCGGCATCTGACGCGAGCCAGTGCAGCGTACCCTTCACCTTGCGCCCGTCGGGCGCATGGCCGCCGCGCGTGGCCGGATCGTAAGTGCAGCGCAGCTCGACGATCTCGCCAGTTCGTTCGTCCCTCACCACCTCCTCGCAGCGGATGAAATACGCGTAGCGCAGCCGCACTTCCTTCCCCGGGGCGAGCCGGAAAAAGTTCCTTGGCGGGTTCTCCATGAAATCGCCCCGTTCGATGCAGATCTCCCGGCCAAAGGGCAGCCGGCGGCTGCCCAACTCCGGCCGGTTCGGGTGGTAGGGCGCCTCCACCTCTTCCCCGGCGCCCTCCGGGTAATTGGTAATGACGACGCGCAGCGGCCGCAGCACGCACATGACGCGGCGTGTGCTCCAGTCCAGCGCCTCGCGCACGCAGTTTTCCAGCACGGTCATGTCGATCACGGTCTCGTTTTTCGTGACGCCGATGCGCTCGCAGAAATCACGGATGGCCTCGGGCGGGTAACCGCGGCGGCGCATGCCGGCGATGGTCGGCAGGCGCGGATCGTCCCAGCCGCTCACGTAGCCGCCAGTGACGAGTTCGTTCAGGCGGCGCTTGCTCGTGACCGTGTAGTTGAGGTTGAGCCGGGCGAACTCGATCTGCTGCGGGTGGCAGGGGACGGGGAGCTGGTCCAGGAACCAGTCGTAGAGGGGACGGTGATCCTCGAATTCCAGGGTGCACAGCGAATGGGTGATGCCCTCCAGCGCATCCGAGATGCAATGCGTGTAGTCGTACATCGGGTAGATGCACCACTTGTCGCCGGTGCGGTGGTGGGGCACCTTCCGGATCCGGTAGATGGTCGGATCGCGCATGTTGATGTTCGGAGATCCCATGTCGATCCGGGCGCGCAGCACGTACTCGCCGTCCGCAAACTTGCCGGCGCGCATCTGCTCGAACAAGGCCAGGTTGTCTTCGACGCTGCGGTTGCGGTCCGGCGACTCGCGGCCGCGCTCCGTCAGGGTCCCGCGGTGCGCGCGGATCGCCTCGGCGCTCAGGCTGTCCACGTAGGCCTTGTTGTCGCGGATGAGCTGCACGGCGTACCCGTAGAGCTGATCAAAATAATCCGAGGCGTAATACAGGCGGTTTCCCCAGTCGAAGCCGAGCCAGCGGATGTCCTCCATGATCGCCTCGGTGTATTCGACGTCCTCCTTTTCCGGGTTGGTATCGTCAAACCGCAGGTTGCACAGGCCGCCGTCATGCTCGGCGGCGATGCCGAAATTGAGACAGATGGACTTGGCGTGGCCGACGTGCAGGTAGCCGTTGGGTTCGGGGGGGAAGCGGGTGTGCACCCGGCCCGCGTTTCTGTTCTGCTTCAAATCCTCCCGGATGATATTCCGGATGAAATTCGGCGCCGGTTTTCTCTCTGGTTCATTCATGACTTCTGATCGTACCGCCACGGGTGTGAACGGGTCATTTCAATGTTGATACAGTGAAAGGCCGGAGGGGTTGTCCGGTCAGCGCAGCCCGCGCGCAAGCTTTGGCAGGTCTCCCGCGCGCCCCATGGCATATCGCATCATGGCGTGCTTCAGGGGCCGGGCCGCGTCAACCGCCTCGAGCCCCAGGTTCCGGAGATAGTTTAGCGTCTGCGATTTGCTCTCGAAAAGGTATTTCAATCCCTGCAGCGCCCTCAGCATGAGGGCGTTTTCGCCGCGGCGCCAGCGTTCATAGCGGCGCAGCACCCTGTGCGCGCCGATATTCCGCTGTCTCGCCCGCGCCGCGGCGATCACCTCTGCGAGCGCCGCGGCATCGAGAAGCCCCTGGTTCGCACCCTGCCCGGCGAGCGGATGCAAGGTATGCGCGGCATCGCCGATCAGGGCAAGGCGCGCGGCGCAGTACTGCCGTGCCTGGGCATGCTGCAGCGGGAAGGCGGAACGCGGTCCGCTCGCCAGGATGGCGCCGAGGGTGTAATCGAACGCCTGCGCGAGTTCCCGGTTGAACTGCGCTTCGTCCGCCCGCAGGAGATCCGCGGCACGCGCCGGCGAGGTGGACCAGACCACCCCGCACTGGTTCGGACCGGCCATGGGCAGGAACGCCAGCGGGCCATCCTCGAGAAACCGTTGCCGTGCGATCTCGCCGTGGGGGCGTTCCGACTCAACGCGGCAGGCAACGGCCTGCTGGTGATAATCGTGCACCGGTGCTTCGATGCCGGCGAGCGCGCGCAGCTTCGAGCGCGCCCCCTCCGCGGCTACCACGAGCACCGCCTCGAGACGGCGGCCGCCGGCGAGCGTGAGGCTTACCCGATCTTCTTCGGCGAGCACCGCATCGACCGTTGCCGGGCGGTGCCAGGTGACGAGGTTCTCCACGGCCCGTTCAAGCGCTTCTTCGAGCGCCGCCTGGTCCACGATATAACCGAGCGCAGGCTCGCACAGTTCGGCGCTGTCGAACCGGATCTCGCCGAAGCCCTTTTCCTCCCAGACGTGCATGCCGCGGAAATAGCCGATGCGATCGACCGGCAGCCTGTCCCAGGCGCCCGCCGCCCGCAGGATATTGACCGATCCCGGGGTGATGGCGAGGACCCGGGGATCCCGGCGGCGGGTTTCTTCGGCGCCGCTACGGTCCCGCTCCTCGACGATCAGGCAGCGAATGCCCTGCCGCGCCAGCAAGCCGCCGAAGGTGCAGCCCACGAGGCCGCCGCCGGCGATGATGACGTCTGCATCCAGTGGGCCTGCCGGGCTCACAACGGCACACCCCGCACCAGGGCCGGCTGGCGGCCGGAAAGACCGGTGGCCCGGCGCAGAAACGATCGCTTGAACCACGGGGTGAGATCCGTGGCCAGCATGAGGGCATCGCGCAGCAGGACCTTGTGGGGCAGGTCGCTGTAGAACAGGGTCGCGAGGCTGTCCGTGAACCGGAGGACGCGATGCTGATCGGCCCGCCGGGATGCAAGGTAAGTGTCAAGTCGCTGGCACTCGCCGGGGTCGACACCTTCCCGCAATGCCGGGACGAGGCATTCGGCGAGCCCCGCCACGTCGCGCAGGCCGAGATTGAATCCCTGCGCGGCATTGGGATGCAGCGTGTGCGCCGCATTGCCGAGGAGTACTACCCGTCCGCCGACCTGCGTCCGGGCCGCGATCATGCGCAGTTCATAGGCCCGGCGCATTCCGACCCGCAGAAACCGGCCGAGCCGATAGCCAAACCGGTCCTGCAGGCAGGCGAGGAACGCCTCCTCGTTGAGGGCAAGCGTCTGCTCCGCCTCGGCAGAGGGCACCGTGTACACCAGCGCGCAGCGCTGCAATGTAAGAGGCAGCAGGGCCACCGGGCCGGTGGCCGTGAACCGTTCGTAGGCCGTGTCGTTGTGCGGGCGCGCCGGTGTGACGTTCGAGACGATGGCTGTCTGGCCGTAATCCTTTTCCTTCGCCGTGATACCGAGCAGCCGCCGCACGCTTGAGTTCGCGCCGTCAGCGCCGACGAGCAGGCGCGAGCTCAGGGTTTTCGCCTCGCCGCCGGTGCTGATCATGGTTTCTATGAAGTCCGACCCCACCCGGATGCCGGTCACTTCGGCCGGGCAGTGAAGGTCGATCGCCGGCGCGGCCTGCAGGCGATCGATCAGCACCTTTCCGATCGCCCGGGCGATCACCACGAAACCGAGGGCCGGCAGATCGAGCTCGGCAGCATCGAGACGCACGAAGCCGAAGTGGCCGCGGTCGGAGACATGCACGCGCCGGATCGGACTGGCGCTGCCGGCGAGATCCGCCCACAGGCCAAGCCCTTCGAGGATCCGCTGCGACGAAAGCGCCAGCGCGAGCCCGCGGTCATCGTAGCTCGGCTGGTGCTCGGCCTGCAGGGGCGTGGCCTCGACCACGGCGATCCGGCGACCGGTGCCGGCCAGCGCGCAGGCCAGGCTCGCCCCCGCCAGCCCGCCGCCGGCGATGACCACCTCGTACTCAGGCGCCGCTGTCACGGCCGACCAGGGCCTCGATCTCGTCCGTCCGCTTGGGTGCGTCCCGGGTCAGCACCTCGTGTCCGGTTTCGGTCACGAGGACGTCGTCTTCAATGCGGACGCCGATGTTCCACCATTTCTTCGCGAGCCCCCGGGTGCCCGCCGCAAGATACAGGCCGGGTTCCACCGTGAGCACCATGCCGGGGGCAAACGTGCGCCACTCCCCCTCGACCTTGTAATCGCCGACGTCGTGCACGTCCATGCCGAGCCAGTGGCCGGTGCGGTGCATGTAGTATTTCGCGTAGCTCTTGTCCTTGATGCGGTCCCGCACCCGGCCCTTCAGGATGCCGAGATCGATCAGCCCCTTCGTGATCTCCCGGATGGCTGCTTCATGCGGCTCGTTCCAGTGATTGCCGGGGCGGACCTTCCGGATCGCCGCAAGCTGCGCCTTAAGCACGATGTCGTAAACGGCGCGCTGCGTCTTCGTGAATCTGCCGTTGACCGGGAACGTGCGGGAAATGTCGCTCGCATAGCAGTCGTATTCGGATCCGGCGTCGATGAGCAGGATGTCGCCGTCCACGAGTTTCCGGCTGTTTTCCGTGTAATGCAGGATGCAACTGTTCTCGCCGCTGCCGACGATCGGCGGATAGGCGGGATGGCGGGCGCCGTGCTGCATGAAGGTGTAGCGGATCTCCGCCTCGATCTGGTATTCCATGAGGCCGGGACGGCAGATCTGCATTGCCCGCCGGTGCGCCGCGGCCGAGATGCCCGCCGCCCGGCGCATGGCGGCGATCTCGTGGCGGCTTTTGTACAGGCGCATCTCGTGCAGGAAATGATCCAGCGAGATGAATTCATCCGGCGCATTGATGCCCGTGCGGACGCGCTTGCGGACCTGGTTGACCCAGCCCAGCACGCGCTGGTCGAAGGCGGTGTCACAGCCCATGTTGTAGAAAATACGCTCCCGGTCTTCCAGAAGCCCCGGCACGATCTCGTCGAGATCAGTGATCGGGAAGGCGTCGTCTGCGCCGTATATCGCGATGGCGCCTTCCAGCCCGGCGCGGCGGCCGCTCCAGGTTTCCATGGCCGGATCCTTCTCGCGGCAGAACAGGATGTATTCGCCGTGGTCGCGATCGGGGATCAGCACCGCCACGGCCTCGGGTTCCGGGAAACCGGTCAGGTAATAAAAGTCGCTGTCGGGCCGGTAGGGATATTCCACGTCGCGGTTGCGGAGGCGCGCCGGGGCGGCCGGGATGATCGCGATACTCTGTTCCCCCATCATGTCCATCAGCTTTTTCTGGCGGCGGGGAAATTCCTTGCTATCCATCAGTGCAATACCTTCGGTCCGTCCGACGCCACCGGCAGGCCGGCCAGTTCGTCGTGGATCAGGATCACGCCCATGCGTACGTATTCTGTGAGCTCAAAGAAGGCCGCCTCCGCTTCCTCGCCGGTGCCGACCATGGCATCGGTATCCAGGCGGCAGATTTGGTACAGATCTTCGATCACCTCCCCGCTTTCTCCGGTGATCGTGCCATCATCGAGGATCCCGGCCATGCCCAGGCCGCTCAAAAAACCCTGGCACCATTCGGTGAGGGCGATGCCGCGGTCCATGAGGGGGCGATCGTCATCCGGCAGCAGCAGTTGCAACTGCAAATCGGGGGAACGGATCTGGGCCCGGATAGCCGAGGCGAGTTCCGCGATCCGCCGGCAGCAGGCGCCGGCGATCGGATCATTTTCCGCTTCCGCCAGCAGGAACTTGCGGAAGAATTCCTCGCCGGGCTGGCTCCCCGTGCAGATATATCCGCAGAGAAAACCGTGGCATTCCGCCGCGCGGCTTCCCGCCCGTGCCGCCACCAGCAACCTGTCTAGCTCTTCAAATTCGACCATAAAGACACCTTATCGCGTGAGGGGGACATCCCCGTAGTTTCGCCATTTCATTATATTGCAGGACAGCAAACCGGTCGTCCTCGCGCCGGTAAAGCCCTTGACCAATCAATGCCTTGACCCCTACAGGTGGCGGCTCTATATTGGCCTGCACAATATATTTAACGGCGTGCGCTGTCTATTGGCCGGGCCAGGCGTGCTGGAACTGTACCATGACAGAAAAAAACCCTGACACCATCGATCTTGCGGCGCTGGAGGCGCGGGTTGACGACCTGATCAGGACGATCAACCAGTTGAAGACCGAAAACTCGGCCCTGCGCAACCAGCAGGAAAATCTCGTCAACGAACGCGCCCTGCTGATCGAGAAGACGGAACAGGCGAGGAGCCGGATTGAATCCATGATCTCCCGCTTGCGGGCCATGGAGACCAGGTCGTGAGCAGCAACAGCAAGCCCGTCAGCGTCACCATACTCGACAAGGAGTACCTGATATCCTGCGCGGAGGAGGAGCGGGATTTGCTGCACCGCGCCGCGGAAGTGCTCAATCACAAAATGCGCGAGCTCAAGCAGTCCGGCAAGGTAATCGGCACGGAACGGATCGCCGTGATGGCCGCCCTGCACCTTGCCCATGAACTTCTGCAATACAAACAGGAAAACGAAAGCTATACTTCAGAGGTAGACAGTCTCGTCCGCCGCCTGCAGAACAAGATTGACGACGCCCTCGTCAGGGGCAGGCAGATGGAGATGCAGTAGGCAACGGAATTCATAATACGGCGTTTGCGCCTGCCGTATTATGAATTCCAGATATGGGTATCTTCTGCAGTGTTCGTGCCCAGGGGTGTAGTAAACTTGAGCCTATCTTGCACTGCATGGGGAACTGAACCGCGTTGTTGTTGTGCATGTCCTTGCAGGAAAGCCTGATACAACGCCTGCTGTTCCCACTTGGACTTATGGTTCAAGTTCAAGCCCTGCAACGCCACTGTGGTTGATACCCTCTTTTTT
>CAZXGW010000056.1:0-8470 GCA_964640355.1 uncultured Enterobacteriaceae bacterium | reverse complement strand
GCTTCCTTGTAAATCACGTGCTTGCGGATGACGGGATCGAATTTTTTGATCTCCATCTTGTCCGGCATCCTGCGCTTGTTCTTCGTGGTCGTGTAATAATGGCCGGTGCCGGCTGAAGACACGAGTTTGATCTTGTCGCGTGCGCTCGCCATATGGGTCAGACCTTCACGCCCCGGGCGCGTAATTCCGCCAGGACCTGGTCGATGCCCTTCTTGTCGATAATGCGCAGCCCCTGGTTGCTGAGGCGCAACCTGACCCAGCGGTTCTCACTCGCCACCCAGAAACGCCGGCTGTGCAGGTTTGGATAAAACCGGCGGCGCGTCCGGTTGTTGGCGTGGGACACGTTGTTTCCCATCATCGGGCGCTTGCCCGTGACCTGGCAGATCCATGACATGATGGCTTTCGCTTCTGCGGTGAAAGGAGGGCGGATTTTACAGGCTGGCCCGGCCGCAGGCAACCGGAAGACGCCCAGCCGCATCCGGTCGTCTTCACAGCAGGCCGCGCTCGGCAAAGGATACCGCTTCGTTGTCGCCGATGACGAAGTGATCGAGGACGCGGATATCCACCAGTTCCAGGGCCGCCTTCAGGCGCTGCGTGAGGTTGATGTCGGCGCCGCTCGGTTCGGCAACGCCGGAAGGATGGTTGTGCGCGAAGATCACGGCGGCGGCATTGTGCGCCAGCGCGCGCTTGACCACCTCCCGCGGGTACACGCTCGCGCCGTCGATGGTGCCGTTGAACATCCGGTCGAAACTGATGATGTGATGCCGGTTGTCGAGAAACAGGCAGGCGAATACTTCGTGGGGGTGGGCGCGGAGCTGCGCCAGCAGGTAGTCGCGGGTCATCTTCGGATTGGACAGGATATCCTGGCGCGCCAGACCCGACTCGAGGTAGCGCTTGCCGAGCTCAATGGCCGCCTGGATCTGCACGTACTTGGCGAGGCCGAGCCCCGGCCGCGCGCAGAAACGGCGGGCGTCCGTTTCGATCAGCAGGCGCAGCGTGCGGAATTCGGCCAGGAGATCGCGCGCGAGATCCACCGCACTCCTGCCGCGTACGCCGGTCCTGAGGAAGATTGCCAGAAGTTCCGCGTCGGAAAGCGAGGCCGGGCCGCTGGCGAGTAGTTTTTCCCGGGGCCGTTCCCGGGCGGGCCAGAGTGTAATGGGCATGGTGTTCCACCTCCCTGTGGTTCGGATTTTTTATTCTATCAGATCGGGGTTGAGATGACGGCCTCCGGCGGCTGTCATGGGGCAAATAAGGTAAGATAAGAACCATGAATACGCTGCGGCACAAGCGCATCGTGATCGGTATCACCGGCGGCATCGCCGCCTACAAGAGCGCCGAGCTGGTGCGCCGTCTGCGCGAGCGGGGCGCGGAGGTGCGCGTGGTCATGACACGTGCCGCCTGCGAGTTCATTACACCCCTCACGCTGCAGGCCCTGTCCGGCAGGCCGGTGCATACCGCGCTGCTCGACCCCGCGGCCGAAGCGGCCATGGGGCATATCGAGCTTGCACGCTGGGGGGACGCCGTGCTCGTGGCACCGGCGAGCGCCGATTTCATGGCGCGGCTGGCACACGGCCAGGCTGACGACCTGCTTGCCACCCTGTGCCTGGCGACCAGTGCGCCGCTCCTGCTGGCCCCGGCCATGAACCGCCAGATGTGGGACCATCCGGCCACACAGGACAACGCGGCGCTGCTGAAACGCCGCGGTGTTGCCCTGCTCGGCCCGGCATCAGGCGAGCAGGCATGCGGCGAAACCGGTCCCGGCCGCATGCTGGAACCGGAAGAACTCGTGCGCCTGCTCAACGACAGTTTCCGGACCAATCTTCTGACCGATGCCACGCTGATGGTGACGGCCGGCCCGACCCGCGAGGCCATCGACCCCATACGGTTTCTCTCCAACCGCAGCAGCGGCAGGATGGGCTACGCCATTGCCGAGGCCGCTGCCGAAGCCGGCGCCGAGGTCATCCTGATTTCCGGCCCCACGGCCCTGGCCGTTCCCGACAGGCTGCAGTGCGTGGCCATCATCACGGCCCTGGAGATGCGTGAAGCGGTGATGTCCCGAGTTCAGGAGGCCGATATTTTCATTGCCGCCGCCGCGGTCGCGGATTACCGCTGCCCGGCAATCGCCCCTCGGAAGATCAAAAAAACCGGGACCGGCATGACCCTCACCCTCGAGCCCACGCCGGACATCCTGGCCGAGGTCGCGGCCCTGCCCCAACCGCCGTTTACCGTCGGTTTTGCCGCGGAGACGGAACACCTGCTCGACAATGCCCGGCGCAAACTACAGGAGAAACACCTCGACATGATCGCGGCCAACCGGGTGGGGGAGGGACAGGGCTTTGAACGCGAAGAAAATGCCCTGCAACTGATCTGGCCGGGGGGCGAGCTTCTGCTCGAGACGGCGCCAAAGGAAAGGCTCGCGCGAAGCCTGATCCGCGTGGTGGCCGAGCGGTTTCATGAGAAAAATTCAGCTCAAGGTTCTTGACCGGCGGCTGGGGAATGAATTCCCCCTGCCGGGTTATGCGACGTCCGGCTCGGCGGGGATCGACATCTGCGCCTGCCTCGACGATGTCCTGATCCTGGGGCCGGGCGAATCGGCGCTCGTGCCCACCGGCTTTGCCATGCACATCGGCGATCCCGGACTGGCCGCCATGTTGCTGCCGCGTTCGGGACTGGGGCATAACCACGGCATCGTGCTGGGCAACCTGGTGGGGCTCATCGATTCGGACTACCAGGGGCAGGTGTATGTCTCCTGCTGGAACCGCGGCCGGGATGCCTTTACCATCCGCCCCGGTGACCGCATCGCGCAAATGGTGTTTGTGCCGGTCATCCAATCCCGCTTCGAGTTTGTCGATGAGTTCACGGAATCCCTGCGCGGCGCCAGCGGTTTTGGCCATAGCGGCAGGTGAAGTGAATCGCAACGCCGCGCATAGCATGACCGCAGGTACGCGAGCCGGCCGGAGGAGAATGCCCGGCAGGTGCGGCCTCGTCATCGCTGCATTGGTGGCCGGCCTCCTGGCTTCGGCAGTGCCGGGCGTCAGCCAGGGTGCGCCGGAGGGGGCGGCGGCATCTGATCAGGAAGGGCAGGAGATGCCGAACGGGGCGTCCAGCTCGCTTGCGAATACCATTGCCGGATCGCTTGCGGCGATCGACGCCCGGCTGGATGAGCTGGTTAAGGACCCACAGTTGATCGCCTTGTATGGCGAAGGCGATAAGGCCGCCCTGGCCGCGCAGGCGGAGCGGCTGGCGGGCGATATTCCCCCGGCGCTCAAGGTTCGGCTGTTTTTGCCCGGAGACTATGATCTGGAGCCCCAGGCCCGGCCGCCACTCGGGTTTGCCTCGCTGGATCTGTTGAGGCAGGCGGAAACGGGTGGCGCTGACCCGGTGGCGGAGCTGCATGCCCCCGGCGGAGAAGACGCCCATGTGGTGATCGTGCGGCGGGTCGTTGATGACTCAGGACAGCTGGTCGGCCTGGTCCACGTGAGCCTGCCGGCCACCCCGTATATCCGGCTGGAGGATCGCCCGCCGCCGGGTGGCTATATTGAACTGATCCAGGAAATCGGGCAGAAACCGGTGGTGCTGGCCCAGGCGGGCAACCCGAAATTGCGCCAGGGCAATCCTGCCAGGACCCGGGTGCAGGGGACGCGTTGGGCGATACTCTACTGGGGAGCCGCCGCGCAAGGGGAGGCCGGCAAGGCGGCGGATTTCAGCCTGGCCACTGCTGCACTGATCCTCCTGCTGCTCGTGATGGTCGCGGCGGCATCGGGCTATGTCTTTTACCGGCGGCGGCTGGCCGCGCGTGAAGCTGGAGCGGCATTGGAAGTGGTGTATGGCGGCGCCATCAAGGCCATCATGGAGGGCCGGCACCCGGGCCTGGAGCGACTCATTCCCGGCCTGCCCCGCCTGGGCCAATCGCAGCCCGTGACCCCACTTTCGCAGGGACTGAACGGCGAGGATATTACCCGCATCGCCAAACCGGTCCCGGCACCGCCGGCGGAAACCACGTCGCAGGCGCCGGTAGTCAACGGCACGCCGGCCGTAGAGGGTACGGCGCCGAGCACCGGCGAAGCGCTGTGGACTGATGCCAGCACCTCGCAGGAAGAAGATCTGCATCCGGTAATCTTCCGCGCCTACGATATCCGCGGCGTGGTCGGCAAGACGCTCACCGCGGCAGGTGTCGCAGCCATCGGCCAGGCCATCGCTACCGAGGCCGTCGCCCGCGGCCAGGCAACGCTGGTTGTCGGCCGCGACGGCCGGAACTCCAGTCCGGAACTGGCCGAAACCCTCATCCAGGGACTCTGCGCCGCCGGTTGCGACGTCATCGACATCGGCCAGGTGCCCACGCCGGTGCTGTATTTCGCCACCCACCATCTCGACACCCGCAGCGGGGTCATGGTTACGGGCAGTCACAACGGGCCCGAATATAACGGCCTGAAGATCGTGCTCGCCGGCGAGACGCTGGCCGGAGACGCCATTCAGGCCCTGCAGCACCGGATCACCTCGGGCGATCTCGGCACCGGCCGGGGCAGTGTGCGGTCGCTGGACATTACCGCGGATTACCAGCGCCGTGCGACGGAAGATATTCCGGTAGCGCTTGGCGGCGCCTTCAAGCTCGTTGTCGATGCGGGCAACGGCGTTGCCGGGGCCTTTGCGCCCCAGATGTACCGGGCACTCGGCCATGACGTCGTGGAGCTTTACTGCGAGGTGGACGGAAACTTTCCGAACCACCACCCCGATCCCAGCCAGCCGCAAAACCTGCGCGACCTTATTGAAAAAGTCCTGGAGGAACAGGCCGATCTCGGCCTGGCTTTTGACGGTGACGGGGACCGGCTCGGCGTGGTGGACAGTCAGGGCACGATCATCTGGCCGGATCGCCTGATGATGCTTTTCGCCCGGGATGTCCTGTCGCGCCATGAGGGCGCGCCGGTGATCTTCGATGTCAAATGCAGCCGCCATCTCGGGAAAGTCATAGAGCGATGCGGCGGGACGCCGGTGATGTGGAAGACCGGTCATTCGCTGCTCAAGGCCAGGATGGCGGAACTGCAGGCCCCCCTCGCCGGCGAGATGAGCGGCCACATCTTTTTTGCGGAGCGCTGGTATGGTTTTGACGATGCCCTTTATGCCGGCGCCCGGCTGCTGGAGATCCTGGCGCAGGACCGGACCGCCCCCGCCGAGGTGTTTGCTGCGCTGCCCGGCGGCGTGGCGACGCCGGAACTGCGGATACCGCTGGCCGAGGCCGATCACGCCGGGTTCATGAGGGAGCTCAGGGCGAAAACGGCGTTTGCCGGAGCCGAGATCACGGATATTGACGGCGTGCGCGCGGACTTCGCCGACGGCTGGGGATTGATCCGCCCCTCCAATACCTCGCCTTGCCTGGTGGCGCGGTTCGAGGCGGACGATCAGGCGGCGCTCGAGAAAATCCAGTCTGAATTTCGCGGCCTCATCCAGTCGATTGCGCCGGACTTGACGTTGCCGTTTTGATAGGCTATCGCGCCGGGCCGAATGCGGCCCTGACTGATGCAGATGCGGAGCAGGACCTATGGCCAGTGTCCCCGAGAATGATCCCATGACGCCGGATTCGCGCAACGCCGCCGGAATCGCCAGGGTATTGACCGAAGCGCTGCCCTACATAAAGCGCTTCAACCGCAAGACCATGGTCATCAAGTACGGCGGCAACGCCATGTCGGAAGAAAAACTGAAGAGCGGTTTCGCCCGCGACGTGGTCCTGATGAAACTGGTGGGCATGAACCCGGTGGTCGTCCACGGCGGCGGCCCGCAGATCGGGGAATTGCTGAAGCGGATCGGCAAGGAAAGTGAATTCATCGAGGGCATGCGGGTCACCGACAGCGAAACCATGGATATCGTGGAAATGGTGCTGGGCGGCCAGGTCAACAAGGAAATCGTCAACCTGATCAACAGGCACGGCGGTTCCGCCGTGGGGCTGACCGGCAAGGACGGCGAACTGATCCGCGCGAGGAAACTGGTGGTCACGCGCAATGCGCCGGAAATCAAGGCGCCGGAAATCATCGATATCGGCCACGTGGGCGAAGTGGCGAGCATCGACACGGCCGTGATCGACATGCTGCTCCGGGGAAACTTCATTCCGGTCATCGCCCCCATCGGCGTCGGTGATGACGGCCAGTCCTACAATATCAATGCGGACCTGGTGGCCGGGAGGCTGGCCGAAGTCCTACGGGCCGAAAAACTGATCATCCTGACCAATACGGGGGGGTTGATGGATCGGGACGGCCGGGTGCTGACCGGGCTGTCGGTGAGCAGTGTCAACCGCCTGATAGAGGAACAGGTCATCAGCGGGGGCATGTTGCCGAAGATCCGTTCTGCCCTGGACGCCGTGCTGGCCGGCGTGCGCGCCGCCCATATCATCGACGGCCGGGTGGAGCACGCGGTACTGCTCGAGATTTTCACCGACCGGGGGGTAGGTACGCTTATTCAGGGCAGGGGCGGCGGCGCAAGCAATCCGTCATGAATACCCTGAGGACCGGCCGCCGGCAGCAGATCCTCGAGGCCCTGGCCAGGGAACTCGAGCTGCATCCCGGCTCGCGGATCACCACCGCCGGTCTGGCCCGGGCCGTCGGCGTGTCGGAAGCCGCGCTGTACCGGCATTTTGCCAGCAAGGCCAAGATGTTCGAGGCGCTCATCGATTTCGCCGAGGACACCGTCTTCGGCCTGATCAATGCCATCCTCGGACAGGAAAAGAATGCCGCCGTCCGCTACGGCCGGATCATCCAGATGCTGCTCGGGTTTTCCGAGCGCAACCCCGGGATCACACGGGTCCTCCTGGGCGATGCGCTGGTCGGAGAGAATGAACGCCTGCGCACACGCACCGCCCAGTTTTTCGATCGCCTCGAAACGCAATTCAGGCAGGTGCTCAGGGAGGCCAACCTGACGAACGATACCCGTCCGCTGGCGGGTATTGATGCGACCGCCAACCAGGCCATGGTGATCGTTGAGGGGAAAATGGTGCAGTTTGTCCGCAGCGGGTTCCGCAAAAAACCCACTGCCCACTGGGAGGACCAGTGGGCCATCCTGCGCGAGGCGCTGTTCCGGTAACGGGCGGACTATCGTTCCACCGATTTCAGTTCCTTGAAACGCTCGATATCCCGGGCGTAGGTTTCTTTCAGTTCTTCCTGTTCGCTGCGTTTCTCCGCAATGTGCTGGTTGTTGTTGGTGATCTGGCGGCGCAGATCTTCGATGTCCTTCAGCAGCTCTTCGGAGGGTTTGCCCTGCGCGCGTTCCTCGTCCGCGGCCTTCTTGATCCGATTGTCCAGGTCAGCCTGGATCTTCTCGTTGCGCGTCTCGATGATCGAGATGGTTGACTCGAGCGCGAGCAGCTTGTCGTCGCGCGCCTTTTCCAGGTCGCTGACGCTGCTGAACGTCTGCAGCAGGATCTGATCGCGCCGTTCCCTTTCGGCCGCGAGCCTTTCCTCCTCGGCCTTGAGGGCCTCCTGCCTTCTTTCTTCCTCGAGCTCTTCCTCGGATTTGGCGCGCTCTTTTTCATCGACCACGAATCCGCGCTCGCTGAGTTCTTTGTGGCCTTCCTGTGCGTATTCCGGCGGCACCTTGTCGCCGCATTCCTTGACGCCGTCCTTGTTGACCCAGCATTTGATGGCGGCCTGGGAGGCTGTCGGCAGAACAATGAGTGACAGGGCAAGCAAGGCGATGGGGATGTTCTTCAAATTCATACCGACACCTGGACTGATGACATGTGAATTGAATGATCCGGTAAGTATTATATTACCAGATGAGGGGGAGCGGTTTCACTTTCTGCGCTCCGGTGAGCGGCGCGTAGGGCCGGTGCGCCCGGTCAGGCACCGTACTGTTCGCGGTATTGCCTGATCATGGCGAGCGACCCGGCCATGTCCGGCTGACTGTCGAGGTAATCGACCAGGTCCGTCAGCGTAACGATGCTGACGACCTTGATGCCATGCCGCGCTTCCATTTCTGCCGCCGCGGATTCCCGCCCGGATCCCCGTTCCATGCGGTCCAGCGCCACCGCCACCGCCGCGGGTGTCGCCCCGGCCCGGGTGATGAGGCCGATGGCGCCCGTGACCGAAGTGCCGGCGGAAATGACGTCATCGATGATGAGGACCCGCCCCCGCGGTGCCGCACCGAAGGTCTCGCCGCCTTCGCCGTGATCCTTTGTCTCTTTGCGGTTGAAGCAAACGGGCAGGTCCCGGCCGGACGCCTGTGCCAGGGCCACGGCGACCGCCGTGGCCAGGGGGATGCCCTTGTAGGCCGGTCCGAAGAGCATGTCGAATTCAATACCGGCGGATCGGATCGCCCCGGCATAAAATTGCCCGATCCTGAGCAGATCACCGCCGCTGTTGAACAGGCCGCTGTTGAAAAAATACGGGCTCCTGCGTCCCGATTTCAGCGTGAAGTCGCCGAAGCAGAGCGCCTTCCTCGCGAGGGCAAACTCGATGAATTCCCGCTGGTAGGTTTTCATGGGCAG
>CAZXGW010000055.1:0-8714 GCA_964640355.1 uncultured Enterobacteriaceae bacterium | reverse complement strand
GCCTTTCCGCGGTGGCTGAGCCGGTTTTTGACCTCCGGGGGTAATTGCGCGGACGTGCAGCCCTCGGAGGGAACGTAAAACATCGGGTCATAACCGAAGCCGTTCCCGCCTTTTGGATCCGTCACCGCGACGCCTTCCCAGATGCCTTCCGCAATGACCGGGACCGGATCATCTGCATGGCGCAGGTACACCATGAGACAGACGAAGCGCGCCGCGCGATCCCGTTCAGGCAGGACCCGCACCTCCCCGATGAGCTTGCGGAGGTTGGCGTCGTCATCCGCGTCCTCACCCGCATAGCGGGCGGAGTGTATGCCCGGCCGGCCCCCCAGTCCCGCGATCTCGATCCCGGAATCGTCGGCGATGGCGGGCAGGCCGGTGCAGCGCGCGGCATGGCGGGCCTTGAGTATGGCGTTTTCCACGAACGTCAGGCCGGTCTCCGCGACCGCCGGCACCCCGAAATCCGACTGCAGGCGTACTTCGAGATCGACGCCGGCAAGCATGCCGCCGATCTCGCGCAGCTTCCCCGGGTTGGCGGTGGCGAGAATGATCTTCCGCGGCTTCCGCAATTCAGGAGGCCAGCGCCTCGCGCTGGTAGTTAAAGAGCTGGTTGATGCCCTTGCGCGCGAGCCACAGCATGCTGTTCAACTCGTCACTGCTGAACGGGTGTCCCTCGGCGGTCCCCTGCACCTCGATGAATTCCCCGTTGTCGTTCATCACCACGTTCATGTCCGTTTCCGCGCCGGAGTCCTCTTCATAATCGAGATCGAGGACCGGAATGCCGTCCGAGATGCCGACCGATATGGACGCGACCGCCGCCTTCACGGGATCGACATTCAATACCCCGCTGGCGCGGAGGGTCCGGATGGCATCCACGAGCGCGACGTAGCCGCCCGTGATCGACGCCGTGCGCGTTCCGCCGTCCGCCTGGATGACGTCGCAGTCAACGATAAGGGTGCGCTCCCCCAGGAGCGTCATGTCCACTATGGCGCGCAGGGCCCGCCCGATCAGGCGCTGGACCTCCATGGTGCGCCCTCCCTGCCGGTACTGGGCCGCCTCGCGTTTCATGCGCTGCCCCGTTGAACGCGGCAGCATGCCGTATTCCGCCGTCACCCAGCCCTGCGATTTGCCTTTCAGGAACGGCGGCACGCTGTCTTCGATACTCGCATTGCAGATGACCCGGGTCCGGCCGAATTCAATCAGCACCGACCCCTCGGCGTGGCAGGTATAGTGGCGCGTCAGCCTGACTTCACGAAGCTGGTCCGGTGCTCTTCCGCTCGGGCGCATGTTCTCTCTCCGCCGGTAAAAAACTGATTATACCGTCAACCGGATCCCGCACGGTATTTGCCTCGTGCCGCCGAGGCGATAGACTTTCTTCCTGCCGAAGACGATGATTACAGAGGATTAAAACAATAACACGGAGTCAATGCCATGATCGCCAGCATGACGGCCTTCGGCCGGACGGAAGAAACGGGGGATTTCGGTCACGCGATCTGGGAGATCCGCTCCGTCAATCACCGCTACCTCGAAATCAGCCTGCGCCTGCCCGACGACCTGCGGCTGCTCGAGACCGCCGTCCGGGAACACGTGTCCGGCCGGATCAGCCGCGGCAAGATCGATTGTCTCCTGCGCTATGAACCGGGCGAAAGCACCGTTTCACAGATCTCGGTCAACACCGCTCTCGTCAAGGCGATCCTCGAGGCGGCAGACACGATCTGGCCCGACATCCCGGAACCGGGAAGCATCAGCGCCCTGGAGATCCTGCGCTGGCCGGGCGTCATCAACCGGGGAAGCCCCGACCCCGACGTCATCGCCGGCCCCCTCCTCGACCTGCTCGACAGGACGCTGGATGCCGTTGTTGAAAGCCGCCGGCGCGAAGGCGAAAAGATGAAGGCCATCATCCTGGAGCGGTGCGAGGCCGCCGCCGGCATCGTCTCCGCCGTCAAGCAGAGACTGCCCGAGATCATGGCGGCCATGCGGGAAAAACTGGTTGCCCGGGCGCGGGAACTCAGCATTGAACTCGAGCCCGAGCGCCTCGCACAGGAAGTGCTGCTGCTGTCCCAGAAGTACGACGTGTCCGAGGAACTCGACAGGCTGGGGGCCCATTTCACCGAGGTCAAACGCGTCCTCGCGGGCACGGGCGCCGTGGGCCGCCGGCTCGATTTTCTCATGCAGGAGATGAACCGCGAGGCCAATACCCTGGGTTCCAAGGCATCGCATTACGACTTCAGCAACGCCTCGGTGGAACTCAAGGTGCTCATCGAGCAGATGCGCGAGCAGATCCAGAATATTGAGTAGCCGGACGCCGATGCAGGAACGAGATCGGGAAAAAGCCGGCCGCGGGACGCTGTTTATCGTCGCGGCGCCCTCGGGCGCCGGCAAGACGACCCTCGTTCACGCCCTGCGCGACGCCCTGCCGGGGATCACCGTCTCGATCTCCTGCACGACGCGGCCGAAGCGGCCGGGTGAGACGGAAGGAAAGGATTATTTCTTCATCGACGATGCCGCCTTTGACGACATGGTGGCCAGGGACCAGTTCCTCGAGCACAAGACCATTTTCGGCTACCGCTACGGTACGCCCCGGACCTGGGTATTCGAGCAGCTTGAATCGGGCCGGGACGTCATCCTGGAAATCGACTGGCAGGGCGCCCGGGACGTCCGGAAACTGGTCCCCGGCTGTGTCGGCGTCTTCATCCTGCCGCCGGCATTTTCCGAGCTGGAAAAGCGCCTGCGCAGCCGCGCCGAGGATGACGACGCCACGATCCGGCGGCGCATGCGGGAGGCGTCGAATGAACTGTCGCACTACGGCGAGTTCGACTACCTCGTGATCAACGATAACTTCGAGGACGCCCTCGCTGAACTCGCGGCGCTGGTCCGGGCCGTCCGCCAGGGTGAGCAGCCCGCCGTCCCCGGCCGGCGGGATTTCGCCGGGCGGCTGGTGGCAGAAGCGGCCGATCTTAAGTAAACTATGAAAAGTAACCTGACAGGCAGAAAACATCGCATATTCAGCAACCTGCCGAACCGGCGACGATCGCCGGGAATTTCCATACGGTATTATCGAGGTAGACGAATGGCCAGATTGACTGTTGAAGATTGCCTTGAACACATAATAAATCGCTATGATCTGGTGATACTGGCGGCGAAACGCGCCAGGCATCTCACCTTCGGCGCCGATCCCCTCGTTGAGGAGGAGAACGACAAGCCGACCGTCATCGCCTTACGGGAAATCGCCGCTGGCCTGGTCACCCAGGACAATGTTGATGAAATCGGCAAAAACAATCCGCTCGACGAGTTCGGCGAGGCAAACGATATCGGATTTCCCGCCCCGGAATGACTCCTTTCACCCCTCCGCCGGCGGGGGGGTGAAATCAGTATTCCCGCGCCGGTCCAGGCGCGGGGCCATACCCGCCCCCGTTAACCGTTTCCGCCCCGCGGCGCCGACGATCCCCCGGCCATGTACCACATAAGCGATCTCCTGAAGCAGGTCAGCTCCTACCTGACGCCCTACCAGGTCGAGAAGATCGAGCAGGCGTACCATTTCGGCGCGCAGGCGCACAAGGGCCAGCGCCGCGAAAGCGGCGAGCCGTACATCTACCATCCGCTGGAAGTGGCCCGCCTGCTGGCCGACATGCACATGGATTACCAGACGCTGATCGCCGCGCTGCTGCACGACGTCATCGAAGACACGCCCACCGTAAAGGAGGAGATCAGCAGGAAATTCGGCAGGAGCGTCGCGGATCTGGTTGACGGCGTGAGCAAGCTGACCCAGATCCCCTTCGACAGCTATGCCGAGGCGCAGGCGCATAATTTCCGCAAGATGCTGATGGCCATGAGCAACGACATCCGGGTGATCCTGGTCAAGCTCGCCGATCGGCTGCACAACATGCGCACGCTGTCCGCCCTCCCTCCTGACAAGCGCCGGCGCATCGCCCGGGAAACGCTCGAAATCTACGTGCCCATCGCCCAGCGGCTTGGGCTGAACGCCATGCGCCTGGAACTCGAAGACCTCGGCTTTTCGGCGCTCTACCCCATGCGCTACCGCATCCTGGCCAACCAGGTCAGAAAGGCCCGCGGGCACCGCAAGGAGATCATCGACAAGATCCGCAACGCCCTGAAACGCCGGCTGCGCCAGGACAAGATCCCCGCCCAGATCATCGGCCGGGAAAAACACCTGTACGGCATCTACAGGAAGATGCGCGACAACGACCTGTCCTTCAGTGAAGTCTATGACGTGTACGCCTTCCGCATCATCGTGGATACCGTGGATATCTGCTACCGCGTGGTCGGCACGGTGCACAATCTCTACAAGCCGGTGCCGGGAAAATTCAAGGACTACATCGCCATCCCCAAGTCGAACGGCTACCAGTCCCTGCACACCGTCCTGTTCGGCCCTTACGGCGTCCCCATCGAGGTGCAGATCCGCAGCAATGACATGAACGAAATCGCCGAGACGGGCATCGCCGCCCACTGGCTGTATAAATCCGGCAGCAGCGGGGAGCGCAGCGGGGCGCACAAGCGGGCGCGGGAATGGCTGCGCAGCATTATCGAGATGCAGCAGACCGCGGGCAACCCCGAGGAATTCCTGGAAAACGTGAAGGTTGACCTCTTCCCCGACGCCGTTTACATCTTCACGCCAAAGGGCACGATCATCGAACTGCCGAGGGGCGCAACCGCAGTCGATTTCGCCTACGCCATCCACACCGATCTCGGCAACTCGTGCAGCGGCGTGCGGATAAACCGGCGCCTCGCCCCCTTGAGCACGCAGCTCTCCACCGGCCAGACCGTCGAGATCATCAAGTCGCCCGGGGCGACCCCCAATCCCGCCTGGCTGCATTTCGTGGTGACCGCCAAGGCCCGGTCCAACATCCGGCACTTTCTCAAGAACCTGCAGAAGAACGAGGCCATCATCCTCGGCCGGCGCCTCCTGAACCGGCAGCTCGAACTGCTGAACCTCCGCTATGCCGACCTGGACCCGAAACAGGTACAGGACGTGCTCAAGGAATACAAGCTGGAAAATGAAAACGACCTGCTGCGCGAGATCGGCCTCGGCAACCGACTGGCGCCGTTGATCGCGAGGAAACTGATGGCGAATGAAGCGAGAATCGCGGGCAAGGGCAAAAACCGGGAGGAAACCACCGTGCCGTTCGCCATCAAGGGCACCGAGGGCATGGTGGTGAATTTCCCCAAATGCTGCTATCCCATCCCGGGCGATCCCATCCTCGGGTTCGCCTCGGCCGGGCGCGGCATCGTGATCCACAACCAGTCGTGCAAAAACATCGCGGAATTCAAGAACCAGCCGGAAAAATGGATCAGCGTGGAGTGGGAGAAAAACATCAACCGCGATTTCCCCGCCCACATCCGCATGAATGCGACCAACCAGCGCGGCGTCCTGGCGACCGTCGCGTCCGCGATCGCCGACCAGGAGGCGAACATCATCAACGTCGACATCAAGGACAAGGACGATCGCTACACCTCGATCGAATTCGTGATCGAGGTCCGCGACCGCCAGCACCTGGCGCACGTCATGCGGCGCATCCGCGGAATCAAGCATGTCTCCAACCTCAGCCGCCGCTAGGCGCGGCTGGCTACACGATGGCCGCCGCATGAATTAAACTGGTGCGCCGTCATTCACCTTCCGCACAGGAGCCCGTCCATGGATCGCGAGACCATCAGCACGAAAGCAGCGCCCGAGGCCATCGGGACCTATTCACAGGCGGTCAGGACGGGGCACACCGTTTACCTTTCGGGCCAGATTCCGCTGAACCCCGAAACCATGGAACTCGTCCAGGGCGACATCCGCGACCAGGTCGCGCGGGTGTTTGACAATCTCGGCGCCGTCGCCCGGGCCGCGGGCGGATCGCTTGCCGACATCGTGAAACTCAATGTCTATCTCACCGACCTCGCGCACTTCCCGCTCGTCAACGAGGTCATGGCGAAATATTTCACTGCCCCCTACCCCGCCCGGGCGGCGGTGGGCGTCTCGGCATTGCCGCGCGGCGCCCTGGTCGAGATGGACGCCATCATGGTCATCAGCCAGTGAGGTTCATGCCAGCCGCCGCGGACCGGCCTTGAAAACCACGAGTCCCCAATCGCTGGGCGCGCCTGTTTCCGTCCTGCACGGCGTCGGCAGCCGGATCGCGGAAAAACTCAACCGCCTCGGCCTCTTCACCGTCCGGGAACTGCTGTTTCACCTGCCGCTGCGCTACATCGATCGCACCCGCCTCGTTCCGGTCGGCGCCCTGCGCCACGGCCAGTACGGGCTGGTCCAGGGAACGATCGAACTGGCGCAGATCGGTTACGGCAAGCGCCGCTCGCTGCTCTGCCGGATGTCCGACGGTACGGGCGCGCTGACCCTGCGGTTTTTCCACTTCACGAAAAGCCAGCAGGACGGTCTCAAGCGCGGCATGCAGATCCGCTGTTACGGCCAGGCGCGATTCGGCGTCCATTCGCTCGAGATGATCCACCCGGAATACCAGGTGTTCCCGCCCGATCATTCGGAGCCCGTCGAGGACACCCTCACGCCGGTCTATCCCACGACCGCGGGACTGCACCAGGCAAAACTGCGCAGCCTGGCGGCGCAGGCGCTGGGTATCCTGGAGCGCACGCCCGCCGGCCTGAACGAACTGCTGCCCGAGGCCGTGAGGAAGAAATTTCACCTGCCCGCACTGGCCGAGGCGATCGTCTTTGTCCACCACCCGCCGCCCGGGGCGGACACGCGGCAGTTACTGGACGGCGTTCATCCCGCCCAGCAGCGCCTCGCCTTCGAAGAACTGCTGGCGCAGGTCCTGAGCCTCCGGCAACTGCGGCAGCAGTTGCGCGGCCACGAGGCGGCGCCGCTGGCAGGCGAGGGCCGGCTGACTGCCGCCTTCCTGCACCGGCTGCCTTTTACCCTCACGCCGGCGCAGGCGAAAGCGGCCCGCGAAATCCGCGCCGATCTGAAACACGCCGTGCCGATGTTGAGACTGCTGCAGGGCGACGTCGGATCGGGCAAGACCGTCGTGGCGGCGCTCGCCGCCCTGCAGGCGATCGAAGCCGGCGGCCAGGCGGGCCTCATGGCGCCGACGGAACTGCTCGCCGAACAGCATTACACTACTTTCAGGGACTGGTTTTCCGATCTCGCCATCCCGGTCGTGCTGCTCACCGGAAAGTCCGGCAAGGCGGAGCGGAAGAAGATCGCAGAGCTTCTGGCCAGCCCCCGGCCGTGCCTGGCGATCGGCACGCACGCGCTGTTCCAGGAGGACGTGGACTTTGCCTGCCTGCGACTGGTGATCATCGATGAACAGCACCGCTTCGGCGTGCACCAGCGGCTCGCCTTTCTCGGCAAGGGCCAGCAGGGGCGGTTCCTCCCGCACCAACTGATCATGACGGCCACGCCGATCCCGCGCACGCTGGCGATGACGGTGTACGCGGACCTGGACATCTCGGTGATCGACACCCTGCCGCCGGGCCGCAAACCGGTAACGACGGCGGTCATCCCGACCGCCCGGCGCGAAGAAGTGATAGACCGGATCCGGCAGGCCTGCCGGCTGGGCCGCCAGGCCTACTGGGTGTGCACCCTGATCGAGGAATCCGAGGTCCTGCAATGTGAAACCGCCATCGACACCTTCCAGACGCTCTCGGAAAAACTGCCCGGCATCCGCGTGGGGCTCGTCCACGGCCGGATGAAAAACAGCGAAAAAGACGGGGTGATGAAAAAATTCAGGGACGGGGAGATCCAGTTGCTGGTGGCGACCACCGTGATCGAGGTCGGCGTGGACGTCCCCAATGCCAGCCTGATGATCATTGAAAACGCCGAGCGCTTCGGCCTGTTCCAGTTGCATCAACTGCGGGGCCGCATCGGGCGCGGCGCGAGCCGGAGCGACTGCGTCCTGCTGTACCAGCCGCCGCTCGGGGAAACGGCGAGGATCAGGCTGGATACGGTGCGAAACACCAGCAACGGCTTTCGCATCGCCCGGAAAGATCTCGAGCTGCGCGGGCCGGGCGAACTGATGGGCACCCGCCAGGCGGGCATACCGGAACTGCGCATCGCCAACCTGGTGCGGGACGCGAAGCTGCTGCCGGCAATCCACAGCGCCGCCGGACTGTTGCTCAGGCAATACCCGGATCGCGTCCAGCCGCTGATCGACAGGTGGTGCGGCAAAGATGTCAGTTACGGGAAGGTGTGACGGACGTGAGCGCGCGCTGGCAACCGCTGAAAAAGGCTGACGCGGCATTGATGCCGGCGCACCTGCTTGCGTGCCTGAAGGATACCGGTTCACTCACGCGGCACCTCGAACACCACTGTTCGGGGAAATTCAGCCTGCGGCTGATAAACCAGTCCTGGCAGGCGCCGATGCGCGACGAGGCGACGGTCCTGCGCCTCGGGGCGGGGAGCCAGGCGATGGTGCGCGAGATCAACATGCTGTGCGACGGTGTCCCGTGGGTCTATGCGCGGAGCATTATCCCGGAAGACACCCTGCACGGTTCCGGGCTTGAACACATCGGCCGGCGATCGCTCGGGGATTATCTTTTTTCAGAGGCGGGGGCGCGGCGCGGGCGCATTGAAATTGCAAGCCTTACGCCGGCAGAGGCATTATTTCAGCTTGCCTGTCCCGGTGAAGCGGAGCGCGATGCAATCCTGTGGGGCAGGCGCTCCGTCTTCCGGATAAAAAACAGGCCATTGCTCATCGTGGAAGTCTTCCTGCCGGATTTCATCCGATGCAAGAACGTTTGAGACA
>CAZXGW010000054.1:6843-8737 GCA_964640355.1 uncultured Enterobacteriaceae bacterium | reverse complement strand
CGGTCATGTCAAAGGCACGGGAGCTGGGCGTGGGGCACATGCTGTGCGTGTCCATTGACCTGGAGAGTTTCCCCGAGGTACTGGCATTGGCGAAACAGTACCCGCATGTCCAGGCCTCGGTGGGCGTCCATCCCAATACCGATGCCGGCCAGGAGCCGGCCGTTGAGCAACTGGTGGCCCTGGCCTCGGACGACCGGGTTGTGGCCATCGGCGAAACGGGCCTTGATTATTACCGCAGTCGCGGCGATCTGGAGTGGCAGCGGCAGCGTTTCCGCGCCCATATCCGGGCCGCCAGGCAAACGGATAAACCGCTCATCGTGCACTCGCGGGAGGCGGGGACGGACGTCATCCGGCTATTGAAAGAGGAGGGCGCCGGGGCCATTGGTGGTGTCATGCACTGTTTCGTGGGGGACTGGGAGACAGCGCAGGAGGCCATGGCGTTGAATTTCTACATCTCGTTCTCGGGCATCGTCACTTTCAGGAACGCCGGTGGCCTCCGGGACGTCGCGAAACGGATCCCGGCTGACCGGTTGTTGGTGGAAACAGACGCCCCGTACCTGGCGCCGGTCCCATTCCGTGGCAAGGTGAACCAGCCCGCCTATGTCCATTATGTCGCCCAATGTCTCTCGGAGCTGCGGGAGGTGGCTTTTGAAGATCTAGCGGCGCAAACCACGGAAAATTTTTTCTCGCTATTTTCAAACGCAGAAAAAATATAAATAAAATCAAATAACTGAAATCAATATCTGAAACACTTTATCAATTACTGAACGCGGCGTGTAGAAATGCGGTGAAAAGCGGATCGCACCGCAACGGTTGGCGCAAATCACATTATTTTCCAGTAACTTGCGGTGTATATACGCCGGGTCACGGTCACGGATTTTACACGTCACGATGCCGGCGCGGCGTGATTCCGGTACCGGCGTCAAGAGGGAAAATCTGTTGTTATCTTTAATAATATCAATAAGATAACCTGTGATATTCAGTACGTTTCTCTCTACAGTCTCCATGCCGATTTCCACCAGAAGGGACAGGCTTGCCGACAGGGCATGGATCCCCAGCATGTTCGGGCTGCCGCACTCGAACCGGCGTGCATGGGCCGCCGGCTGCCAGGCCCTGGCCTCGTAATTCTGGTGATCCTCGACCATGTGCCAGCCGTAGTGGTGGAGCCGTAAACGATCACGCAGCGCATCCCGGCAGTAGAAGAGGGCGAGGCCTTCCGGGGCGAGCAACCACTTGTGGCCATCGGCCATGATGAAATCGGCCCGGTTGGCCTGCACATCAAACCGGTGGGCCCCGAGACTCTGAATGGCGTCGATGCAATACAGGATGCCGTTGTCCCGGCAGAACCGGCCCAGGCGCTCGAGGTCGAGCCGGAAGCCGCTACCGTACTGCACGGAACTCACGGTCAGCACGCGCGTCCTTTCGTCACAGCAGGCCATCAGGGCCCCCTCCGGATCATCGGGGCCGGAAATGTTCACCTCGCGGAAATCCACCCCATGAACCCGCTGTGCCTGCCAGGGAATCCGGTTGGAAGGGAATTCCTGGTCGGTACTGACGACGTTGTCCCCCGGCTGCCAGCCAATCCCGCAAGCCACGACGGAGAGCGCCTCCGAGGTATTTTTGAGCAGGGAAATCTCATCGGCCGAGGCGGCATTGATGAACTGGCGAAGCTGCTCGCGAAGTTGCGCCTCGTGTGCCACCCATGTGCCGTAGTTTTTGGCTCCCCGGTGCAGATTTTCCGCAGCAAAGTTCCTGACGGCCTCCACAGTCCGCCGGGGCCATGGGGCGACGCCCGCGTGATTCAGGTACAGAAGTCCCGGATCCTGCGGAAATTCCTCTTCTATCAGCCTTTCCAGTTCCACGCCCATACCTCTAGTTATGCGCATAATCCCTA
>CAZXGW010000054.1:0-6743 GCA_964640355.1 uncultured Enterobacteriaceae bacterium | reverse complement strand
TTATGCGCATAATCCCTATTATGTTAAATAGTTAGCGAAAGCACGATAAACTAATTGACTTATTGCATTAAATAATCTAAATAAGCCTTTATAAAAACGAATAAAACTCACATATGTACACACATGCAATGGGGCAAAATCGCTAAACACCGGCCGTGATGAGCTCATCGAAGCCATTCAATAACAACAACGACGAGATTACCAGACGCGTGGCCAGCCCTATTCCCATCACCAATAACGCCCTGCGGGTCACCATCGATCACATCGACCAGCCCGCCTACATGGTCAACTACAACCTCGAGATCGCCTGGTTTAACGAGGCGTCCAAACCCTGGCTGGGTGACATTGCCCGGCTGCCTGAAGACAGCCGTTCGCGCTACATCCTGCATTTCCTTTCGCGCGGCATATACGGACAGCGGGCGGACAACCAGATTGTGTTCAACCGGTTGCATATGGAGGCCGGTAGTGAGCGCCTCGGCGTGGTCCCGGCAGACGCCGGCGAAGTTCCAGCGCCTCTGCCCAAGAAATCTTCGGTTACCAAGTTCGATGTCACCGTGCGGCGCGATGATGAGGCCGACGAGGACTACCAGGTTTTCGTCTCGTATTTCCGTGAAGGGATGCTGTTCATCTATACCCGGGAACAGCGTGACGGGACGGCCAGGGAAAGCCTGCTGCAGATACTCGCCCGCCGTGACGAGGTCATCCGCGACCTCCTGAAAAAACACCTGCCGGTCAATACCGAACTGTCGGTCCTGGTCGCCGATCTGCAGGGCTCAACCTCTATCTGCATGCAGTTGCCGCCCGATGAATATTTTGAACTCATCAACCAGATGTGGGGCATGGTCGAGCCGATCTTCCGGAAATTTTACGGCACCCATGGCAAGCATGTCGGCGACGGCATGGTGTATTACTTCCTGCCACAGCCCGACTGCTGCTACCTCTATAACGCCATCCTCTGCGCCCACGAACTGCGTGCTGAAATGCGCAAATTAAGCCAGTCCTGGCAGCTTCGTAAGTACTGGGGGGTCGAGCTCAGGCTGAAGATCGGGCTGCATGCCGGAAAGGAATGGCTGGGCACCTTCCATATCGACAGCAAGGTGGAATTCACCGTGCTGGGTGACACCATCAACCAGGCGGCACGGCTCTCCGATTTCGCCCAGGGCGGTACCATCTGGGCAAGCAAGGCCCTGTTGAGCAAGCTGTCACCGGATAACAGGCGCCGTGTCCGCTACGGCATCCGCCGGCGGGATGATCAGGATGTCGAAACTGTTGTTGAGGCTACCTTCGCCACGGCGTCATCCCTTTTGGACAGCGAACGGCAAAATGACAAGCTCAGGGACATCGCCTCCATGCCCATCGCCGAAATCATCGATATCCACGAGTAAATCTCCGGGCAACAGCCACGGACGGCGCCGTGATGATTTCCCGCCTTTCCCGCACCCCCTGCCCTTGCAGGCCGGGGTTTGTACTGAAATTCGCTTGAACGCGGGGTAGCCCGGGTTCCGGGCAATCCGTGGCATACTGGCTAGCATGCCTCCTGCCAAGTCATTTACTGCCCGGGTTCCGGCGTTTCCTGGAACCATCACTTTAATTCTGGTGGTGATCGCCTGCCTCTTTCTGCTTCCGCTTGCTAACCGCGCCCACGACGCCGCTCTGATTCCAACGTTAGAAGCGATGCCGGACGGAGATTTGCCGGACTGGCTCTCACGAGTCGTGGCAGCCGGCATGGCGGCGAGCCGGCAGGGAGGCATGCGCTTCGACCTGTCTTTCGACCTGGCACCTGACGATGGCCATGCGGATAACCTGCCGCTGGCGGGACCGGCATCTTTGACGGGTGACCTGGCGTTCACGGCCGATGGCTATTCCCTGTCATCGGTTGTTGTAAAACTGGGCGACATGGAAATATCAGGTGACATCGCGGTGTCCCTGGCAGGCGTCCGCCCTGCCCTGACCGCCAGCCTCCATTCCGGCCGCCTGGACCTGTCCGGGTTTTTCCCGGAGGACGAGGCGGAAGAGCGGCCGGCAGAAAAAGTGTTTTCAGCGGAGCCTCTGCCGTTTGAACTTCTGAAAACGCTGGACGCGGACCTCAGCTATACGGCGGAGGGCGTTATATTTCCCGGCGTGATATTCGATGACCTTCGCTTCACGGCGAAGGTTGTGGACGGCCGGCTTGAAATCGAGACACTGTCAGCCATCGTGGCCAACGGTCAGCTGGTAATGTCCGGCGGCATACTTGCCGGCCAGGAAGTCCCGCAGGTGAGAGTGGATCTTGAAGTCAGCGGCCTCGAACCCGGCCTTCTGCCTGATTTCAGGGAAATCAACGCCACCGAAGGTTCGCTGACTGATATCAGGTTCAATGCAGCGGGTTTCGGCCGCAGCGTCGCTGCGATCATGGGTTCCTTGAACGGCAGCCTCCTCGCCGTCACCGGCGAGGGCAAGCACCTCGTAAAGCAGATCGACCAGCTCGGTTCGGATTTTGTGTTGCAGGCGCTCAACCTGATCAACCCGTTTCGCAAAACTGTCAACGAGACGCAAATCATGTGCGTCGTTATCAGGTTCGATATCAGGGATGGCGTCGCCACTTCAGACCAGGGCCTGGCCGCCCAGACCCAACAATTGAATATTCTCGGTGGCGGTGTCATCGATCTCAAAACCGAACAGCTTGACATAGTCTTTCATCCGGAGGCACGCAGTGGTATAAGTTTAAGCAAGATCTCCCTGGTTGAACTCGTGCACATCTATGGCACGCTCGCCAACCAAGAGGTCAGGGAGGATACACAAAATGCATTGTTGCGGGGGATCGGTACCGCCAGTACCTCGTTAATCACGGGCGGCGTGGCCTACCTTGTTCGGAGCCTCTTCCCCGGGGGGTTTTCGAAGAAAGATCCCTGTAAGGTGGCCTTGCGTGAGGATGAATCCCCGCCGGATATGCCGTAGGACGACGATCTTTAGGGTGAACAGAAGGCAAAACTGACCATCAAATCATGGCCGGCTTGACATCCAGGACATGCACCCCGTGCCGGGGCGGCATACCCCCGCTGACGGCAGAGCAGGCTTCTGCCTATCTACCCGAGGTATCGTCGTGGGAATTGGCGGAGAATGCCACCCGGATCCGCAGGACCTTCCGGTTCACCGACTATGCGTCAACCGTACGGTTTGTGCGGAAGATCACCGACCTCGCCGAATCCGAGGGGCACCACCCGGTGATTACCTTTGGCTGGGGGTTTTGTACCGTCGATCTCCAGACCAAAAAGATCAAGGGCCTGCATGAAAACGATTTCATCATGGCGGCAAAGATCGATGCGCTGGCCGCCTGAAAACGCCTGCATAAAGGGAAGAATGTGGGGCGTATTCACGGCGTGTCTTCCGGAGAATTGCCCGGCTGTCCGGAATTTCGAAAATTATTGATGGAACAGATTCTACTTTGATTCCAGCATCTGCTTCAGGACATCAAGCGAGGAAATGATGCCCTCGACATAATCCCCCACCATGATCAACACGTGGTGCACCTTGTGATCCACCATCAGGCGGGCGGCGCCAATGACACTGTCCTCGGGGCTGATCCTGATGATCTCCTTGCTGCATACCTGCCATGCCTTCAAATCCTTCTTTTTCACGCCCAGCGATTCGGCATAAACCATGTCTTTTTCGGTGATGATGCCGAAGACCTTTTTGTCCTTATCAAGGACAACCACGCTGGATATCCTGTCCCAGGCCGTTCCAGTCAGAATATCCTGGATGGAGGTATCCAAATCAACGGATACAACCGGCTTGCAGAGATGACCGACCAGGGTGTCCATCAGTTTTATCCCCCGTAATTCTGGCTGATTATACCGCGATTCACCCGGTAATTACCCGGCATTGACCGGTACGCAGGAGTAACGGTGCCGCCCGGTGGGCAGGGTTGTTCTGAAGGTCCGGCAGGCGTGATCGACGAGGGTCCGGACGTGGCCGCTGGCAAAAGGTGTACCAGCGGCTCAACGGGCAAGTACCGCCGGCGGGCTAATCCGCCGGCGATGAGAAGTCGAGTGTCTGCAAAGGCCTCGGCCTCGCTATGCCATAACCCTGCACATAGTCCACGCCGAGTTCATCCAGGCGGTTGAGGGTCCGCGCGTTTTCAACGAATTCGGCAATGGTTTTTTTGCCGGTAACGTGGCCGAGTTCATTGATGGAGCGCACCATCGCGAGGTTGACCGGATTCTCGTCGATGTCCTTAACAAACGAGCCGTCGATCTTCAGGTAATCCACGGGCAGAGTTTGCAAATAGGCAAATGACGAGAAACCGGTGCCGAAATCATCGAGGGAAAAGCGGCAGCCGGCCGCCCGCAACTGCTCGATAAACTGGAGCGCGTTTGAGAGGTTGGCGATGGCGGAGGTCTCGGTAACCTCGAAACATATTTTTTCCGGTGGAATATGGTACTCCTCGAGGCTGGTGCCGATGAGATCGAGCAGTTCGGGGATTGTCATCGACTGGCTGGAAAGATTGATGGCGCAGATGTCAATGTTGACGAGGTTTCTGGGATTTTCCTTCAGCCACCGCAGGATCGTCTTGATCACCCAGGTATCAATCCTGTGGACCAGATTGTATTTCTCCGCCACGGGCAGAAACGTCCCCGGCAGGACCGGCTGCCCTGAATCATCCAGCATGCGAACGAGGACCTCGAAATGCCTGCCCTTGCCGTTGGTACGGAGCGGCTTGATGATCTGGGCGTGTAATTCGAAACTGCCCTTCTCGAGGGCGTGCTTTATCTGTGCCACCCGGTATTTCTCGCCCCGGTGGCGCGCCAGTTCACTGGCGGAATCATCATAGTAATAAACCCTATCCCCGCCGGCTTCCCTGGCCAGGCAGCAGAGCTCGGACGCCATCTGGATGAGTGACGCGGCATTCTGTGCCTGTTCATTGACGGCGACAGCGCCCATGCTGGCATGGATGGGAAATAATTTTCCCTGCCAGACAAAACTCTGGCTGCGGACAGAATCCAGCAGCGCATTTACGAATCTCCGCGAATCACCGAGCCTGCAGTACTGGATGACAATCCCGAACTCGTCTCCACCCACCCGCCCCAGCGTATCGCTGCGACGCAGGCCTGAACCCATGATATCCGCGAACTTCCTGATCAACTGGTCGCCGGCGACGTGACCGCAGGTATCGTTAATCACCTTGAACAGGTCGATATCGAGATAGCAGAGGGTATGTTCCACCCGGTCCATGCGCGTTATCGCGATGGCCTGCTGCAGGCGGTTCTCGAATTCCGCGCGGTTGACGAGGCCGGTGAGTGCATCATGACTGGACTGGTAGTTGAGCGCCTCGGCCAGTTTCCGGTTCGGCGTAATATCCGTCCATGAACCCACCACTTCAGCGGCGGCCCCGTCCCGGTAGAGTATCCTGAAGTTGTCGTTCACCCAGAGATAATGCCCGTCCCTGTGGCGAAAGCGGTATTCCAGTATGCCCCCGCCCCGCTTCTTGCAGCGTTTCCATTCCCGGTATACCCGCTGCCTGTCTTCCGGGTGGATCCGCTCATGCCAGAAACGGGGATCATCGATCATCTCCGCCGGCGCATAACCCATAATCCCGTTCAGGTTTTCACTGACAAAAATGCAGCGGTAATCGTCACCGGCTGTGGTCGCGTAAATCACCACGGGCCCTGAACTGACGATCTCGGTATAACGGGTGTGCACCTGCTCGATCGCCTTCGAGTAAATGTTCAGGTGGTAGTTTTCAATCCACACGCCGATGCCGAGGCACAGGTAGCCGGTGAGCTTGAGCAGGTGCGCCAGGTTGAACATGCCGTCAAACAGGTGCTGTGAAGACGCCATGAAAGGCACCTGGGTCAGCGTGTTGATGATGAGGGCGATGATCAGCCAGTGGGCGAAACCGCCAGCTTGCCAGTTGCCTTGCCGAAGCAGACCGATCAGGGTCACGAGAAATACCGCTCCGGCAACGAATTCCTGCGGCCTGGGGAACATCAGTTGTGGAAAATAGGCCTGCGGCAGCGGCACGAAGGCAAACAGGAGAAGGCAGCCCAGGGTGATAATCCCCGTACAGAATAACAGACGCGGGGGACTGTAGTGATCGGAGGGCCCGTCATCGCCTCTCCTGCCGTTCAGGAGATACCAGGACAGGAAAATCAACAGCGCAAGGCACAGGCGGGAGGCGTTCCAGCTCCACGGTATGAGGGAAGCCGGTGGTGACGGCCAGAGATAACCGAACCAGATGCTGGTGACGACGGCGTGGTAACCGTCGAGGGCGGCCGTACACAGCAGGCCTGTGCCGAGAAACAGGCAGGCGATCTTGCGCTGCGCCAGGTAAATCGCCATCATCATCATGCCCGAGAATGCCGCCACGAGCGTGGCCGCAACCTCCATGACGGTGTGCAGCTCCATGCTCCCGTGCCAGGGCAAATATGTGGCGGCGATATAACCTGCCAGCAATATCACGGTCAGCAACAGGTATCCGGTGGCACGGGCATGCCACCGTCCTGCCGGCAGGTAATCTTTAATGGACAGGGCGGGGATGATGTTCAGCGAACCGCTGAAATTTTCAGGCAGGCTTTGATAACGGGCGTGTTTCATGTGGTGTACTGAATAAGCCGCGCGGGGCCGGATTTGGTGCGGTACAGCGTGATGGCGGTGATACCGATGTTGAAGCCTGCCATCAACGGTGAATCATTTCTTGAACGACCCATGATTCCCTGCTCTGTCTGATCTGTTTGCAATGCCCTCCCCTTTTGAGTCTAAATGGG
>CAZXGW010000053.1:7594-8822 GCA_964640355.1 uncultured Enterobacteriaceae bacterium | reverse complement strand
TAGTAACGACTACGTGTCATCTCGAGGCGAGCGCAGTGAGCCGAGAGATCTGGCCGTTCCTCCCCACTACCTCAGTCCTCGGCACTCAGTCCTCGGCACTTTCCTTTCACCATTCACCATTCACCGATTACCGGCATATTTATGTCTTGCGATCTGATTGCCCTGGCCACGCCGGGAGTGGCGGGGGTCCAACCCTACCAGCCGGGCAAGCCGATCGAGGAACTGGAACGCGAGCTGGGACTGAAGAACGTCATCAAGCTGGCCTCGAACGAAAACCCCCTGGGTCCCGGCACAGAGGCGCGGGCGGTCCTCCGTAGAACCCCGGACATTTCCCGTTACCCGGATGGCAACGGTTTCCGGCTGAAGTCGGCGCTGGCGGAATACCACGGCATCCGGCCGGAACAGATAACGCTGGGCAACGGCTCCAACGACGTGCTGGAGTTGATTGCCCGCGCCGTGGTGACCGCCGACCACGAGGTGATATTTTCGGAACACGCCTTTGCCGTTTATCCCCTCGTGACGCAGGCCATCGGCGCGAAGGCCGTAGTCGTTCCCGCCCGCGATCACGGGCATGATCCCGTGGCCATGCAGTCGGCCATCAGCGAACGCAGCCGGCTGATGTTCGTGGCCAACCCCAACAACCCGACCGGCACCTGGCTCACGCGGGCGGAGCTGCGGCGGTTAATCGAGGCCGTGCCCGGGCACATGGTCATCGTCGTCGATGAGGCCTATTTCGAATATGCCCTTGAGCCGGAGTATCCGGACGGCCTCCGCTGGGTTGACGAGTTTCCGAACCTGGTCGTCACCCGGACCTTCTCCAAGGTCCATGGACTTGCCGGTCTGCGCGCAGGGTATGCTGTTTCACACCCGGATCTCGCCGATCTCATGAACCGCGTGCGGCAGCCCTTCAATGTCAATGCCATGGCGTTGATCGCCGCCGAGGCAGCATTGCGCGACGAGGCCCATGTGGCAAAGAGCGTCAGGCTCAACCAGGCGGGCATGCAGCGGCTCAGGGAGGCCTTCGACGCCATGGGCCTGCACTATCTTCTCTCGGCTGGCAATTTTATCTGCGTTGACCTGGAACAGCCGGTCAATGGCATTTACCGCCGTCTCCTGCGGGAAGGCGTGATCGTGCGTCCCATTGACAATTACGGCCTGCCGAATCACTTGCGGGTCACGATCGGCCTAGAGGAAGAAAATGAACGCTTCATCGGCGCACTCGGCAAAG
>CAZXGW010000053.1:0-7494 GCA_964640355.1 uncultured Enterobacteriaceae bacterium | reverse complement strand
AAAGTTGAAAGTTGAAAGTAAAAAGAACCATGTTATTTGACAGAATGGCCATCCTCGGCGTCGGACTGATCGGTGGTTCGCTGGCCCTGGCACTTCGCACGAAACGCGCCTGCCGATCCATCATCGGTTTCGGGCGCAGCCGCGATCGCCTGCAGAAAGCCGTGGCCCTTGGCGTCATTGATGAGTTCAGCCTGGACGTCGGCCGGGCGGTCAGGGGCGCGGACATTGTCGTCCTCGCGACGCCGCTCAATACCACCGAAAAACTGTTCGAGGCCATGAGAACGGCCCTGAAGGACGGGGTCATTCTTACCGATGTCGGCAGCGCCAAGGGCAGCGTGGTGGAAGCGGCGCACAAGACCCTCGATCATCTCCTGTCCCGGTTTGTCCCCGGACACCCCATCGCCGGTACTGAAAAAAGCGGCGTCGAGGCGGCCTTTGCCGGCCTGTTTGAAGCGCACCGGGTCATCCTGACGCCGCTGCCGGAAACGGCAGTGCACGCCGTCGAGATGGTCAGGAAGATGTGGGAGATCACCGGGGCCGAGGTCGTGCAGCTCAGCGTCGAGCATCACGATGAGATCCTCGCCGCGACCAGTCACCTGCCGCATCTCCTCGCCTATGCACTGGTGGATTGCCTGGCCGGATTGCGCGATCGCGATGAGATCTTTGAGTTCGCGGCGGGCGGCTTTGCCGATTTCACGCGCATCGCCTCGAGCAGCCCGCAGATGTGGCATGATATCTGCCTTTCCAATCGCGACCAGGTGCTCAATGCGCTCAACAAGTTCGATACCCAGTTGCGGATGATCCGGACGGCGATCGAAAACAACGACAGCACGAGCCTGCTGAACGTGTTTACCCGCGCAAAAGACGCCCGGGACAGGTTCGCCGGACGCCGCCGAAGGCGAAACGGCGCGGTGGAATAGGGCGCCGGTTCGTGCGGATGGAGCCTGTCGTCCCACTGGATTACCACGTCTCCCCCGGCGGCCGGCTGCAGGGCAGGTTTCGCGTGCCCGGTGACAAGTCGGTTTCCCACCGCGCGCTGATGCTGGGGGCCATTGCCGAAGGCACGACCCGCATCCACGGCTTCCTGGAGAGCGCGGACACCCGGGCGACCGCTGCCGCGTTCCGGGCCCTGGGGGTGAATTGTGAAACTCCCGCGCCGGCGGAGGTCGTGATTCGCGGAGTGGGGAGGCACGGCCTTAAAGCGCCGGCGGGACCGCTGGATCTCGGCAATTCGGGCACCACCGCGCGCCTCCTCGCCGGGATCCTGGCGGGCCAGGCCTTCGACAGCGTGCTGGTGGGAGATGCCTCCCTCATGCAGCGGCCGATGCGGCGTATCGCCGAACCGCTGCGGTTGATGAATGCCGATATCCTGTGCGGCGATCGGGGTACGCTGCCCCTCACGATCCGGGGAGGCCGAACGCTGCGGGCGATCACCTACACCCTGCCAGTGGCCAGCGCCCAGATTAAATCCTGCCTGTTGCTGGCCGGGCTCTATGCCGAAGGCGAGACCTGTCTCCACGAACCCGCCGTCAGCCGCGATCACACCGAGCGAATGCTCGGGGAGTTTGGTTACGGCGTGAGGAAAAGTGACACCACCGTCTGTGTCCGCGGTGGCGGCAGGCTCAAGGCGGCCGAGATAACCGTGCCCGGCGATTTCTCGTCGGCGGCCTTTTTCATGGTCGGGGCCAGCATTGCACCGGGTTCGGATATCACCCTCGAGCAGGTGGGCGTTAATCCGACGCGCGCTGCGGCGATCGATCTGCTGCAAGCGATGGGGGCGGATATCACCTTGATCGAACAGCGCGTCGTTTCAGGTGAGCCGGCCGCGGCGATACGGGTGCGTTCCGCAAGGCTGCGCGGGATCGAGATCCCGGTGGCAAGCGTACCGGCGGCAATCGATGAATTTCCCGCACTGATGATCGCCGCCGCCGCGGCGGAAGGAAGAACGGTGCTCAGGGGGGCGGCTGAATTGCGGGTGAAAGAAAGCGATCGCATCGCAGCGATCGCGGCGGGCCTTAAGGCCGTGGGGATTTCCGTGACCGAGCACGAAGACGGCCTGGTGGTCGAAGGCGGGAGGATCCGGGGCGGGCAGGTCGACAGCCGGGGCGATCACCGGATCGCCATGGCGTTTGCCATGGCGGGCCTCACCTCGGAAGCGCCCGTGCGGATCAGCGACTGCACCAACGTCGATACCTCGTTTCCGGGCTTCGTCGAACTGGCAAGGCAAGCGGGTCTGGCCATTACGGCAGAGGTCCAGACCGTTGCCTGAGGTGCCGGTCATCACGGTCGACGGGCCGAGCGGTACCGGCAAGGGGACCCTTTGCAGTTATCTAGCCCACTGGCTCCACTGGCACTTGCTCGACAGCGGCGCCCTGTACCGCGTGCTCGCCCTCGCTGCCGTCGAGCGCGCCATTGATCCGGACGACGGGGCAGGGCTCGCCGCTCTCGCTGAAACCCTGGAGGTGGATTTCAGGCAGCAGGGGACGGGAAAGGATGTGAGGGTCATCTGGGAGCAGCGGGACGTCAGCCAGGCCATTCGGACGGAATCCTGCGGCAAAATCGCGTCACACCTCGCGGCCTCTCCGTCGGTGCGCCGGGCCCTGCTCGATCGCCAGCATGCCTTCCGCAAGCCGCCCGGCCTGGTGGCGGACGGCCGCGACATGGGGACGGTCGTGTTCCCGGATGCCGGCCTGAAAATTTTCCTGACCGCAAGCCCTGAAACGCGCGCGCAGAGGAGACATAACCAGTTGAATGAAAAAGGGTTTGATGTTAATCTCGCGCAGCTTTCGGTGGATATCACCGAGCGCGATACCAGGGACAGGCAACGTACAGTTTCTCCATTAAGACCGGCAGAAGACGCCGTCGTCATTGATACCACGGACCTGACAATTGACGAGGTCATCCGCCGGGTGTCGGTGCTGGTAAGCGACCATTTTCCGGGCGTCAGGGCGCTTCCTGAGGGAGAGTGACAATTTTATTCAACCCCCGGCGGTGGCGAGCCCGGCCTGCCGGGGCCAGAGCGAGGATTTTGAGTTAATGACCGAAAGTTTTGCGGAGCTGTTTGCCAATAGTCAGATAGAAAACAAGATGCGCCCGGGAACCATCGTCACCGCGACGGTGGTGGATATCGGCCAGGACACGGTCGTTGTCAATGCCGGCCTGAAATCCGAGGGCCTCATCCCGATAGAACAGTTTTACGACGAGAAGGGGCAACTGGAAGTTGCCGTTGGCGACCAGGTGGAAGTGGCCCTGGACAGCGTCGAGGACGGCTACGGCGAAACCCGCCTGTCGCGCGAAAAGGCCAAGCGTCTCATCGCCTGGCAGAATCTGGAAAAGGCGCATGCCGCCAATGAAACCGTGACCGGCGTGATTTCCGAGCGGGTCAAGGGCGGATTCACCGTCGATATCAACAATATCCGCGCCTTCCTGCCGGGGTCCCTCGTCGATGTGCGGCCCGTCAAGGACGCCGCCTACCTCGAAGGCAAGTCTCTGGAATTCAAGGTCATCAAGATTGATCGTCGCCGCAGCAACGTGGTCGTGTCCCGGCGCGCAGTGGTTGAGCGCGAGAACACCGCGGAGCGCAACGCACTGCTCGAGAACCTGAAGGAAGGCATGGTCATCAAGGGCGTGGTCAAGAACCTGACCGACTACGGCGCCTTCCTCGACCTCGGTGGCGTCGACGGGTTGCTGCACATCACCGACATGGCCTGGAAGCGCGTCAAGAACCCGGCCGATATCGTCAGCATCGGCGATGAAATCGAAGTGAAAGTCCTCAAGTATGACCGGGAACGCAACCGCGTCTCGCTCGGATTGAAGCAGATGGGCGATGATCCCTGGACGGATCTCACGCGGCGTTACCCGGAAGGCTCGAAGATGCGCGGCCGCGTCACGAATCTTGCGGACTACGGGTGTTTTGTTGAACTCGAAGAGGGGGTTGAAGGCCTGGTCCACGTCTCCGAGATGGACTGGACAAACAAGAACGTGCACCCCTCGAAGCTGGTCGCCATCGGCGATGAAGTGGATGTCGTCATACTCGATATCGATACCGAGCGGCGCCGCATTTCCCTCGGCATGAAACAGTGCCGGCCCAACCCGTGGGAGCAGTTTGCCGCCACGCATAACAAGGGCGACCGGGTGAAGGGCACGATCAAGTCCATTACGGATTTCGGAATTTTCATCGGCCTGGAAGGGGGGATTGACGGTCTGATCCACCTGTCGGACATCTCCTGGGCGGAAAGCGGGGAAGAGGCCATCCGCAAGTATACGAAAGGCGAGGAGCTTGAAACGGTGGTGCTGGCCGTGGACGCCGAGCGCGAACGCATCTCGCTCGGCATTAAACAACTGGAAAAAGATCCCTTCTCAAGTTATGTTGCGGAATATCCAAAGGGCAGCGTCGTCAAGGGGATCGTCGAGAAGGTTGAACCGAAGCTTGTCACGTTAAAGCTTGCGGACGGCGTGGAAGGCCAGCTCAAGGCGTCCGAGCTCTCGCAGGAGCAGAAAACTGACGATGCCCGGAACGCGATCCGGGAAGGCGATGAGGTGGAAGTCAAGATCACCGCGCTTGACAGGAAAAAACGCACCATCAGCCTGTCCATCAAGGCCAGGGAAAGCGATGACCAGGAGACCGCCGTTGAAGACTATACGCCCGATGCGGCCGGCAGCGCGAAACTGGGCGATCTCCTGAAGGAACAGATGGAGAACAAGTAGGTTAAGGCCGGTAATTTGTAAACACCGGCGGGCGCGGCAGGATCATCTTGCCACGGAGGGGAGCGTGAGAGCTGGAGCGGGGAGGCAGGCAACCGGTTGTGAGGACATCTCGCCGGCCAGGGGCGCACGGGGCTTGAGAAGGCGTAAGTGCTGATTACCGGCCGGGCAGTACGGTTTTGCATCGCGGGGGAAGCTGAAATTTCAGCGCGTATCGAACGAGAATAACAGTCATGACCAAGTCTGAACTGATTGAATCGTTGTCGAGAAGGCAGGCTCAACTGGCTTACCGCGACGTTGAACTTGCGGTAAAGACCATCCTGGAATACATGGCCTCCACCCTGTCCAATGGCAAGCGCATCGAAATCAGGGGTTTTGGCAGTTTCGCCCTGCATTACCGGCCCCCGCGCGTAGGCAGGAACCCGAAATCCGGCGACCCGGTATCGTTACCCGCTAAATATGTCCCCCATTTCAAACCCGGCAAGCAGCTTCGCGAACGCGTCGATCACCAATCCTAGGCCACATCGCAGTCCCTACTCGCTTCCCCGGTTTGTGACAGGCTCCCCTGTCCCTGTACTGTTTTCGCGTTATCCGCAATGGGTTTCAGGCTGGCTTTACCGGAACGGACCATGACCCGGATCATCAGAAGAATTGTCTATTTCCTGCTGTTTGTGATCGTGTTGTTTGGCGGTCTCCTGTTTTTCCTGAAAAACGACCAGGTGACGACGTTCAATTACATCACCGGCAGCATTGATCTCCCCCTTTCCCTGCTGTTGCTGGCATCGCTGTTTTTGGGAGTTGTGCTCGGCATCCTCGCCTCCCTGCCCCTGCTGGTTCACCTTAAGCGTGAAAAGTCCAGGCTGGAAAACCGGGTAAAGATGGCGGTGAGGGAAGTCAACAACCTGCGCGTGCTGCCCGTGAAGGACCGGGATTGATGGAATCCGACTGGACCCCCCTGATTTGGCTCCTGCCGCTCGCGGCCGTGATTTCCTGGTGGCTCGGCCGCCGCAGCGTCAAGTCGCTGGAGACCGACAACATGCGGCGGATACACCCGGAATATTTCAAGGGTCTGAATTACGTCCTGAACGAACAGCCGGACAAGGCCATCGAAGTCTTCATCAAGATGCTCGAAGTGGACAGCGAAACCGTTGAAACGCATCTCGCCCTGGCCAACCTGTTCCGCCGCCGCGGCGAGGTGGACCGTGCGATCCGCATTCACCAGAACCTGATAGCACGACCCACGCTCAACCGGGAACAGCGTGCCCTCGCGCTGCTCGAGCTGGGCATGGATTACATGCGCTCGGGCCTGCTGGATCGCGCCGAGAGCCTGTTCAAGGAACTGGTGGAAACGGGATCTCACGTGGCCCAGGCGTTCAGGGAGCTGCTCGAGATCTACCAGCAGGAGAAGGACTGGGACAATGCCATTGCCACGGCGCGCAGGCTCGAAGCCGTGTCGGACGAAAGGCTCACCCACATGATTGCGCATTTTTACTGCGAGAAGGCGGAGGAGCTCCTGGAGAAAGGCGAGGAGGCGGGCGTGATGGAGAACCTGCACAAGGCGCTCGCGATCGATCCGGACTGCGCGCGCGCGAGCCTGGTCGAGGCCGGTACGCTTTTCAAGGGGGGCAAGTACAGGCAGGCGCTCAAGGCATACAAGCGCATCGAAAAACAGGATCCCGAGTACCTGCATGAAGCGATCGCCCCGATGCTCGAGTGTTACCGGAACCTCGACGGGATCGATGAATACATGGAATACCTGGAGGGCGTGGTCGAGCGAAACGGCGGCATCACCTCGATGCTCATGCTGGTGCAGCTCATCGCGGAGCGGCGCGGGGAGGACGAGGCGATCCGGTTCATCACCTCGGAGTTGAAAAAACGCCCCACGGTGCGGGGGGTTGACCGGTTGATCGAATACGTCATGACCCGGGCGGAAGGCGCGACGCGCGAAAGCCTCATCTCGATCAAGGAGCTGATCGGAAAGCTGCTCGAAAACCGCGCGGTCTACAAGTGCCGCCAGTGCGGTTTCGACGCCAAGTCGCTGCACTGGCAGTGCCCGAGCTGCAAGAACTGGAATACCGTGAAGCCCGTCCACGGGGTGGAAGGTGAATGATCCGCGGATAATCGTCTCCCTGGATTTTTCCGACCCGGGACAGGCGCTGGCCCTGGCGCGGAAGATTGAACCGGGCCGCTGCCGCTTCAAGATAGGCAAGGAGCTGTTTACCCGGGCCGGACCGGCGCTGGTCGAAAGTATCGCTAATCTCGGATTCGGTGTTTTTCTCGATCTGAAATTTCACGACATCCCCGCCACGGTCGCCGGTGCCTGCCGGGCGGCCGCGGAGCTGGGCGCGTGGATGATCAACGTCCATGCCTCGGGGGGAGAAGCGATGATGAGTGCGGCGCGCGAGGCGCTAGACGGCCGGTCATCCCGCCCGCTGCTCGTCGCCGTGACGGTATTGACCAGCATGGACGAGTCCGGCCTTGGTCAAATCGGCGTGGCGCGGAGCGTATCCGACCAGGTCAGTCTGCTCGCGGGGCTCGCGAAGGACAGCGGCCTGGACGGCGTCGTCTGCTCGGCGCAGGAAGCGGTGCGCCTCAAACGGGAATGCGGCCAGGGTTTTTTGCTCGTGACCCCCGGCATCCGCCCGCCCGGCGCCATGCGGGACGATCAACAACGGGTCATGACGCCGGCCGAGGCCCTGCGTGCCGGCAGTGATTACCTCGTGGTCGGCCGCCCGGTGACCCGCGCCGTTGATCCGCTGAAGGCCTTGCTGGAGATCGAAAATGAAATCA
>CAZXGW010000052.1:0-9151 GCA_964640355.1 uncultured Enterobacteriaceae bacterium | reverse complement strand
CCGGTGGCGCTTCTTCGGGGACTGCCTCCCGGCCAGCCAGTTCGATTTCTTCTATTTCCTCCGCCGGCGCCTCGGCTTCCGCCGCCTTGGCCAGTGCGGCGGGATCGGTAATGTCTTCGTCCTCCTCGACGGCCGCTTCCTCCGCTTCCGGGGCGGCGGCCGGTGCTTTCGCCGCCGCTTCCGCCGCCGCTTTCTCCAGGACGTTGATGACGACGACGGTCGTGTTGTCCTGCTTCGGCATTTCCGCCTCTTCCACGGCGTTCAACAGCGCTTCCGTGCATTCTTTCGAGGTCTCGGACCAGTCCGTGTACTGGATAACCTTGCCGCGGCTGAGCGTGTCCATGCCGTCGCTGCAGATGAGGATCTTGTCGCCGTTCTTCAGTTCCTGCGGGGTCCCGGGACAGTCGATTTCGGCGATGTCCGAGCCATTGATGGCGCTCATCAGCATGTTCCTCGAAAGCCCCGGTTCCGCCTCGACCGGCGTTCCCGCCGCGGCCATCCTGTCCAGGAAACCGCCGTAACTGTGATCCGCATTGATCTTGGTCAATTCCCGATCGCGCAGCAGGTAGAGATGGCTGTCGCCGACACTGGCCCACCACAATTTTCCGCCTTCGATGATGACCGCCACCATGGTGCAGCCCATGCCCTCGAGCGCCGGGGTCTCTCTCACCGTGTCGGCAATCGACTGGTTGGCCTTGAGGATGCTGTTGTTCAGGATTTCGGACGGGGACTCCGACGGGTAGTGCGAGGTTATGTACTTGTTGGTGGCCTGGACGGCGAGGTTGCTGGCGACGTTGCCGGCGGCATGTCCACCCATGCCGTCCGCGACGATGACCAGGGCGCTGGGCTGGTCTTCGGTATCCGTCATGTGGGTAATCAGGAAACTGTCTTCCTGGTACTCGCGTGCCCCGTCGATCTGGGCGCCGGCTATGTCATAACTCAGGGCCATGGTTGCCAGTCTTATACCGCGTGTGAATCGGAACGAACGCCCGCAACAAGTTACTATAGCTATCCCCGGCCATGAGGTACACTGGCCGAACCCGGCAATTATCCTATCAGCCTCCCCCGCTTTTACAAAGTAAATTATTGATTATGAGCGGAAAATCAATAAAGTAGCTGAAGTCTTTGAACTTTCAACTTTCAACTTTCAACTTTCAACTTTTTAAGGTGTCTCGTATCTCGGTCCTCTGCACTTTGCACCTTGATACCGCGGATTGAAAGATGATCGAACACTCCCTTGAATATTCAATCTTCGCGATATTCATCGGCGCCGCCATCCTGGCGACCCTCGCCCTGCTCGCGCGGCAGGCCATGATCGTGGGGTATATCCTCCTCGGCATCCTGCTCGGACCCTGGGGGTTGTCGCTCGTCAGCGACCCGGAACTGATCAAGGGCCTGTCCAGCATCGGCATTATTTTCCTGCTTTACCTGCTCGGGCTTGACCTGCTGCCGCAGCAGCTGCTGAAGATGTTCGGTGAGGCCCTGCACATCACCCTGTTCAGCTCGCTGCTGTTTTTCATCGCGGGCGCGGGTATCGCCTTCCTGTTCGGCTATCCGGTGCCGGACATGATCCTGATCGGCGCCGTGACGATGTTTTCAAGCACGATCATCGGCCTCAAACTGCTGCCCACGACCACGCTGCACCATCGCCATACCGGGCAGATCATCATCAGCGTGCTGTTAATCCAGGACCTCATCGCCATTATCATTCTCCTGATGCTGCAGGGCTACGGGAAAGGCCAGAACCTGCTGGTGGACGTCGTGATCCAGCTGCTCGCGCTGCCGGTCCTGATCATCTTGACCTACCTGATCGAACGCTATGTGCTCATCAGGCTCATCCAAAAATTCGACAAGATTCACGAATATGTATTTCTGCTCGCGATCGCCTGGTGCATGGGCATCGCCACGCTGGCCACGCTGTTTGGCCTGTCGCACGAGATCGGCGCCTTCATCGCGGGCGTGGCGCTGGCGTACAGCCCGATTGCCCTGTTTATCACCGAGAAGCTGAAACCGCTGCGTGATTTTTTCCTGATCATTTTTTTCTTTTCTCTCGGCGCCGGCTTCAACCTGCCGGCCCTGAAGAGTATCATCGTGCCGGCCCTGGTGCTGGCCCTGTTCGTGATCCTCCTGAAGCCGCTCATTTTCAGTTTCCTGTTGAGACAGGCGGGGGAAAGAATGATCATCTCGAGGGAAGTCGGCTACCGCCTGGGGCAGGCCAGCGAGTTTTCGCTGCTCATCTCGGTGCTCGCGGTGGAATCGGGATTCATCGGTGACGTGACATCGAACTTGATCCAGTTGATGACGTTGCTCACCTTCATAATTTCGTCCTACATCATCGTGTTGAGTTTTCAGACACCCATTGCCGTCTCCGATCGGCTGAGACGCGATTGACATGAAGCGCGCGTGGATGATCGCCGCGCCCATCCTGGCCGCCGCCGTTCTGTTTGTCGCCGGCGATTATTTCGCCCTCTTTGGAACGCGGCAGGCGGAGGAACCCGGTTTTATTGAAATGAATTTCTTGACGGTTGACGAACAGACCGGTGCGATTGTCGAAAACACCCGCGCCCGCTGCTTCCAGGCGGACAACCGCAACGCCTGCGCCCAGCGCGACAGCGGCAGAACGGGCATCGTGTCAATTGCCATTCCGGTGCAAAAACTCGTCACCCGCTCCCTGCTGTTCGAGCAGGTCACGGAACTGCGCCGGACCGGAGATCCGAAACTGCACGTCATGTTCATCCACCAGGAGTACGCCAACCCGGTGGAAACCCTCTATATCGAGGACCTGCCGGCGCTCGCGGGCAAAGTGATGACGGTGGCCATGCCGAGGCCGTTGCGCGGCAGGTAACCGGTTTTTGATTAACGTGGAAACCGCCGGGAGAATCTCATGAGCGACGCCCTGAGCTACCTGATGAAAATACGCCCTGAGGCGATGCGTTCCTACTTTGATTTCATCAGGAAATCGGGCCGCCATCTCGACAGGAAAACCCGGGCAATCATTTCCCTCATCACCAAGGTGGATAACCAGACGGAGACCGGTTTCAGGCAGTACCTGGTGCGGGCGCTGCAGGCGGGGGTGACGCCCGACGAGGTCATCGATGCGCTGCTGGTGGCCTTTCCCACGCTGGGCCTGAGCAAGATCGTGTGGGCCGTTGACATCCTCCTCGCCATGGATATACCGGAATTCCGCCCGGAAGTGCTCGGCGAGCGGGCCGAATGGCACCCCATCACGCCGCTCGAAGGGATAGGGGCAGGGGCCTCGTATCATCACTGTGACGGCCGGGACCTGTTCGTTTACCGCCTGGACGACACGCTGCGGGTCTATGACACCCGCTGCCCGCACCAGGCCACCCCGATTCCCGAACTTGCCCTGTCGGGGAATGTCCTCACCTGCCCGAGACACCACTGGAAATTTGACATCACGACCGGGGAATGCATCGAGCACGGCAACCGGCCGCTGCACCAATTCGAGGTGAAGCTGGAAAACGGCATGCTCTGCGCTTACTGGTGAGGCGACTGCCCCGTGGCGTTCACCGGCCCGGCCGGGGTGAGCAGCGCCTTATCGACCTCCGCATCCATCGCTTTTTTCGCTTCACCATCCAGCCCGGCGGGATCAAACCGGTAGCGGTAATGCATGGCCAGCAGGGGCTGCAGTTCGCCGCGATCGGCGGGACCGGTGACCCGGTCCAGCCAGGCCATCAGCGATTCTCCCGGGCGGCGCGGCAGATACTGTTTTTCCAGCTGCGCGACCAGCCGGTAGAAACTTGAATCCATCCCTGGCCTGCGGATGGCGGCGTATCCGGCCGCTCTTCCGGCCTCGTTTTGCCTGGCGCGGGCCCTGGACCACACGGACCAGCCGAGGTAGCCCGCCAGCGGCACGAACAGCCACAGGAGGAGATCGGCCGGCCGGCTTACGACTTTACCGAGATCCCGGCCGGTGGTCAGGAAAGCCAGCCATGACCAGAGATCGAGCAGCGGCTGGAGGCGTGAACGATCGCTGTCTTCCAGGGGCGCCCACAGGGGGGGCGTGGTATCGACTACTACCCAGGCATTGTTCACGTAGGCGAGGGCCCACGAGTGCAGATGGCTGGTACGCGCGATATAACGGCCTTCGAGCCAGCTGTATTCCTGCACGGCGTAGCCCACGGCGTAGCGGGTGGGGATGCCCGCGGCGCGCAACAGCAGGGCCGTCGCCGTGGCGAAGTATTCGCAGTGCCCCTTTCGGTCCGTGAAAAGGAATTTGGAAAGATACCGGCCGCGCGGGTAGCGCTGGTTCTGCGCGAGCGAGTACTCGAAATTTTCCGCGAAGAATTTTTCCACCGCCGTTATCCGCTCCTCCGGCGCCAGCTCCGCCAGCCGGAGGTCTCCGGCGAGGCTCGACAGTTCGTCACGGTAGCTCTGGGAAATCTCCAGGTCTTCTCTCCCCGGCAGGGCGTCGAACGATTTGTGCTGATCGTAGCGGGCGTCATACTGAATCCACCCCGCGTGCATCTCGAGCCTGACGGCCCCGTACTGGCTGGTCTCGATCTGGGTCGCCCCGGTATTCGTGATCTCCGTGGTTCCGTGGGGCACCGGCACGATGGCCCGTACTTCGTCCAGGTACACGCTGACGGTGATCGCATCACCGGCGTCACGGGGCGGGTTCAGGACCCACTGTGTTCCGTCCAGCGCGGGATCGATGACGGTGAACGCGCTGTCCAGGTTGGTCCAGACGCCGTAATTGTAACTGCTGTAACTCGCTTCCCTGAGCAGCAGGGGTAACCCGAGCTTTTCGGCGGCATCCACGCGCACCACGATCCGATCCGAGAGTTTGAGCTTGCCGAGTGAGCCGATGGCGGTGGTCGCCCGATCGGGGTCCCGGCTGCGCCAGATGAACTGATCAAACCAGCCGAGGACCGTAGATTCGACGGCGGCCTGGAGCCTTTGCAATCCGGCCTGGCCGGCCTGGGCAAGCCCGAAGGAGAATACGATGAGCAGAAGCCACACGGGGAGCCGGTAACGGTTCGGGCGCACCGTCCACAGCGTCCAGGCGACGAGGAGAAATACCACGATGAAAAAGACGATGGTGCGCTGGTTCCCGGCGCTGGCCGAAATCATGCAGAGAAACAGGTAGGGCAGGGACAGGTCGAGGTCCCTCACGGACCATGGGGCTCCGCTGTCACCGATCCTGCGCAGGCTGATGAACAGGGCACTCAGTTTTATTTTTCCGCGCGTGCTGTAAAGCTGGGCCAGGATCAGCGGGAAAAAGATAAACGGCAGCCATGACAGTATGGTGAAAATGCCGTGGACCGATTTTTCGGCAAAGGCATAGAGGGCGACCAGCAGGAAGACGATGCTGCTCAGATCGGAAACGTTGTTGAACTCCCGGTCGGTTAACGCCAGGCGCCAGCCGATCAGGCGCGCGGCCTCCAGGAGGGCGGCCATGGCGACGGCATGGAGAAGAAAGCCGCATTGCCATCCCCAGAGGAGGAGGCCGGACGCCAGTGCCAGGGGAGGGGCGGGAGGCAGGCTGTTCATCGGTGCGGTCACGGTGGCCTCAGGCGGCGTTCCGATCGAGGCACGGCTGGATATTCCCCGCTTCGAGCACCCAGAAGCGCTCCGGCTGATCGGACAAGGGATCGGCGGCTGAACGCTCAATCCCGCCGGCCGCCGTGATGACGATGACCTGGACGGGGATGTCCAGCGCCCTCAGCTCCCGCACCAGTCGTTTGCGCGGCTCGTCCCAGTCGAGCAGTATGCAGATAAACCCGCTGGTCTCGGCACAGTGACGAAGGACAAACGTCCGGAGGCTGTCGAAGGACGACCCTTTGGCCGCCGTGATGCACGCCAGGACTTCCAGCATGTATTCGACACCGCTCAGCCCCCGGCCCGAGGTATAGCGGCAGGCCCGCGTATCCGTCAACAACAGGTCGAGGAGGGCATCCTGTTCCCGGATGGATACGGCAAACGAAGCGGCCACCGATACGGCCTCTTCCAGGATGATGTCCGGACGCCGCTCGAGGAACGTATCCAGGATCAGGCCCTGGCGGACGAAGTATTCGTCCTGGTATTCCCGGACGATCGGTTCCCCCTTCTTGGCATAACTGCGCCAGTGGATGGCGCGCAGCGGATCGCCGGGGCGATAGTCCCGCAATGAAAAAAATTCTTCCGAATCGCCGACGGACCGCGCCATGTGCATGCCGCCATGCTGGTATTTCCGTTTGCCGGGAAGCCGTACCGTGGGCACCGTGTACAGCCGGGGCAGGATCAGCAGCTCTTCGCTGCCGGTAAATGTCCGGAAAGACCGCATCAGGCCCAGGGGCTCGGGGCGCGCGATCCTCGAGCGATGGAAGTGGAGGTAACCCCGGCGCACCGGCAGCAGTTGGACCTTGCATTCCACCCGTTCTCCACCGGCGACAGGATCGATTTCCGCGGGTTTGATGGAGGCGCCGCGTTTTTTCCCGATCAATGCCACGAGCCGGGGATAACCGACCACCCTGTCGAAGAGGTTGCGCTGCCTGTCGTCCGGATCGCGGCTGCTTCTGAATTCCTCGAACCGCGGCATTTCCTGTTCGAGTTCATCGATCAGCAGCAGTTCTTCCTGCGGCGTTTTCCCCAGGTTTTCGACGATGAACCCGTACTGCAGCGGGGTTCCGGCAGTGCCGAACCGGGGCAGCAGGCGCTGCACGCGGAATTTTCCGCGGAACGTGAATATGCCGAGAAATGAAAGTAAAAGCAGCGCCGCCAGCAGGGAGAAGACCTGGTAGGCGAGGGTCTGGCGCGTGTCCAGCCCGAATACGCCCGCCGCGATCAGGCCGGAGAAGATCAGCAGGCCTCCCGGTGTGAACCGGTGGCGCAGCCTGTCGCTGAGAAAATAAACCAGTCTGAGGTTCTGGAACAGGAGTCTTCTGAACACGGCCACGGGATTCAGGCAGGCACGGGCACCGATTTCAGGATCCCGGCGACGATATCCTCGGCGGTGTTGCCGGAAAAGCGCGCCTGTGAATCGAGCACCAGACGATGGGTGATCACCGGAACGGCGATCTCGAGCACGTGATCGGGCGTGACGAAATCCACGCCGTCAAAGAGAGCGAGCGCCTGGGCCGCCTTCATCAGCGATATCGAGGCGCGGGGGCTGGCACCGTTCAGGACGCCGCGTGCGCTGCGGGTTTCCCGTATGAGCGTGACAATGTAGTGCTTGATCTCGTCGCTGATCCGCACCGCCGACACGCTCTTTTTGAACGCGATCACATCGTCCCTGCCGGCACAGGCGTTCAGTTTTTCGAGCGGATGATGGATGCTTTGCTCGGACAGGATGGCCACTTCGTCATCCGGGCTGACGTAACCCAGTTTGAACCGCATGGCAAACCTGTCCATCTGGGCCTCCGGCAGCGGATAGGTCCCGTGAAAGTCGGCGGGATTCTGGGTGGCAATGACGAAAAAAAGCTCGTCGAGGGGACGCAGCTGCCCGTCGATGCTGACCTGCGATTCCGCCATGGCCTCGAGCAGCGCGGACTGGGTGCGGGGTGAAGCGCGGTTGATCTCGTCGGCGAGCAGGATGTTGGTAAATATCGGGCCCTTGTGAAAATTGAACAGCTGGCTGCGCGGGTCGAAGATGGACACACCGATGATATCAGTCGGCAGGAGATCGGGCGTGAACTGTATGCGGTGATAGTCGGCGCTGATCGAGCGCGCCAGGGCCTTGGCCATCGTGGTCTTGCCCGTCCCCGGCACGTCTTCAAGCAGGACGTGGCCGCCACTGAAAAAGGCCGCGAGCAGTTTCCGGATCGCTGACGACTGACCCCTGATGACCTTTTCGATGTTGCTGAATATTGTTTTGTAGATTTCCTGCATGACGGGGCAGTGAGGGACGGTTTGAGCGGCTGTGATTTCCAAATATAATCCATTCTAAGCATTTAACGCTCTGCGATGAATACCTGATGTTTGCCAAAAAGGCCGAAACCAGCGTCCCCATCCATGATCTGATCGCAAGCCGCTGGAGCGGACGCGCTTATGATCCGGAACGAGAAGTTGACGAGACGCAGATCGCTGCCCTTCTGGAAGCCGCCCGGTGGGCGCCGTCCTGTTACGGCGATCAGCCGTGGCGTTACATCGTCTGCGTCAGGAAATCGAATCCCGGCGCATGGGATCGTGCCTTTTCCTGCCTGGCGGAGGGCAACCGCAACTGGGCGCAGTATGCCCCGGTGCTGATGCTGGCGAGCGCGGACAGCGTGATGTCCAGGAGCGGTAAACCCAATCGCTGGGGCCAGTACGATACCGGCGCGGCCAGCTTGAGCCTGTGCCTGCAGGCCACCGATCTTGGCCTGATGGTCCACCAGATGGGAGGCTTCGATGCGGACAAGGCAAGAACAGTATTCACCATCCCCGAACGATACACGCCCATGGCGATGATGGCCGTTGGCTACCAGTTGCCGCTGGACAGGCTGACCGGTGAAATCCGCGAGCGTGAACTTGCCGGCCGCGCCCGGAAACCCATCAGCGAGATCATCTTCAACGGTTCCTGGGGGCAACCGTTTCAGGACTAGCACCGGTTGCGCCGGCAACCGGTGCATCCTGGTCCTTGGGCTTCTTCCCCGAGGTACAGTAAGATAAAGATAATCTTCAACTCCGGTTCTCCCGGCGGTACCTTTATGCCGCAATCGAAAAAGCGAGAATTCGTATCACTTGGCATCGCGGTGTTGACCGTGTCCGATACCCGCACGCCGGCGGATGACAAGTCCGGACAGTTGCTGGTTTCGAGGCTCACGGCGGCCGGCCACCGGCTCCGTGACCGGCAGATTGTGCCGGACGATGTTTACCGTATTCGCGCCGCCGTATCCAACTGGTGTATAGACGAGGAGATCGATGCCATCATCCTGACGGGGGGTACCGGCGTGACGGGGCGCGACGGTACGCCGGAAGCGGTCGGCGTGCTGTTTGACAAGGAGATAGAAGGATTCGGCGAGGTCTTCCGCGCGATTTCCCGCGATCAGATCGGCACCTCCACGATCCAGTCGCGCGCGGTCGCCGGCGTCATCAACGGCACCTACGTGTTCTGCCTGCCGGGTTCTTCCGGTGCCTGCGCGACCGCCTGGGATGAACTGATCAGCAAGCAGCTCGATTACCGGACGCGGCCGTGCAACCTGGTGGAACTGATGCCGCGCCTGCGTGAAAA
>CAZXGW010000051.1:7764-9281 GCA_964640355.1 uncultured Enterobacteriaceae bacterium | reverse complement strand
CGGGATTGAGTTTCATCTCGGGCAGCGGCAACGGTTCCCTTGATAGCTGCTCGTTCACCTGGTCGAGATGATTGAGATAGAGATGGGCATCGCCCAGCGTGTGGATGAACTCGCCCGGTTCAAGCCCCGTGACCTGCGCCACCATCATGGTCAACAGCGCATACGAGGCAATATTGAACGGCACCCCCAGAAAGACGTCCGCGCTGCGCTGGTAGAGCTGGCAGGACAGCCGGCCCCCGGCGACGTAGAACTGGAAAAAGGCGTGGCAGGGGGCAAGCGCCATCTTATCGATTTCACCGACGTTCCAGGCGCTCACGATGAGCCGCCTTGAATCGGGCCGGGTTCTGATCTGCTCAATGACCCGGCTGATCTGATCGATGGTGCGGCCATCCGCCGTTCGCCACGAACGCCACTGGGCGCCGTATACCGGACCGAGTTCGCCGTTTTCATCCGCCCATTCATCCCAGATGCCGACGCCGTGCTGTTTCAGGTAATCGATGTTGGTGTCTCCGCGCAGAAACCACAGCAGCTCATGGATAATCGATTTGAAATGCAGCTTCTTGGTGGTCACGGCGGGAAATTTCCCGCTGATGTCAAACCGCATCTGGTAGCCGAACACGCTCAGCGTGCCGGTGCCGGTGCGATCGGTCTTTTGCACGCCGTGCGTTTTGATGTGGCGCATCAAATCCAGGTATTGTTTCATACGCTGCGGTACCGGTGGCCGGTCGGTTATTTATTATACGTTTATGGCGTCACGGGACACGCGCCGGTGATCGATAGGCCAGAACCAGCATCATGACGCCGATGGCGATCATGGGGGCCGAAAGCAGCATTCCCATCGTCAGCCAGTCGAAGGCGAGGTAGCCGATGTGACTGTCCGGTTCGCGAACAAATTCCACGGCGGTGCGGAGAACGCCGTAACCCGCAAGGAACAGGCCCGACACCGCCATGACCGGCCGCGGCCTGGCGGAATACACCCAGAGGATGACAAACAGCAGCAGGCCTTCGAGCAGGGCCTCGTATAACTGCGAAGGATGGCGGGGCAGGCCGCCCGCGCGCGGGTCCGGGAAGACCATGGCCCAGGGTAAACTGGAAGGCGCACCCCAGAGCTCGCCGTTGATGAAATTGCCGATGCGGCCGAACCCGAGGCCGATCGGCATGGCGGGCGCAATGAAATCGATCACAACGAAAAACGGCCTGCCCGTCCTGTGCGCGAAATACCACGCGGCGAGCAGGACGCCAACAAGGCCGCCGTGAAACGACATCCCTCCCTGGGTGATCTTCAGGATATCCAGCGGATGGGCGAGATAATACGGCAGGTTGTAAAACAGGACAGAGCCCAGCCGCCCGCCGACGATGACGCCGATCACGCCATAGAACACGAGATCCGCGATCTGTTCGGACGTCCAGGAGGAGCGGGTTGAGGCACGGTGGCGCAGCAGCCACCACGCCACCAGGATGCCCGCGACGTAACTCAGGCCATACCAGCGGATCTGCAGCGGCCCGAGTTCAAAGGC
>CAZXGW010000051.1:6053-7664 GCA_964640355.1 uncultured Enterobacteriaceae bacterium | reverse complement strand
ATTTTGGAGATATTCTTTGAGCCGCTATCAAAATTCCGAATGTCCTCCTTCAGTTTCCAGACAGCGCCCGGCACACCGCCGCGCGGAGATCATTGGGCAGGTACGGCTTCGCCAGCCAGGCGTCGTTCGGGTGGTCGATGGTCCAGCGGTTGGCGGCGGTCTGCGGGGCGTAGCCGGTGGTGTAAATCACGGCCAGGTTCGGGTGCTTCTCCCGCAGCCTGCCGGCGAGCTCTATCCCGGTCAGGCCGCCCGGCATGATCATGTCGGTGAACAGGAGGTCGATGCCCGGCTGCCGGGCGAAGACCTCCAGGGCCTCCGGGCCGCTGCCGGCGGTGAGGACCCGGCAGCCCAGCTCGCGAAGCTGGGCGTCGGCGATGGCGCGCACCGCCGGGTCGTCTTCCACGAGCAGCACGGTCTTGCCGGTGAGCCGGACAGCTTCCCTGTCGCCGGGTTGCCCCTTTGCCGCCCCGGCCTGCCCGCCGGCGGCCGCACGCGGGAGGTAGATCTTGAAGCTCGTGCCGTGACCTTCCTCGGAATAGACCTCGATGGTGCCACCGGCCTGTTTCACAAACCCGTACACCATGCTGAGACCGAGCCCCGTGCCCTTGCCCGGGGGCTTGGTGGTGAAGAACGGCTCGAACACGCGCCGCCTGACTTCTTCGGGCATGCCCTCGCCGGTGTCGGAGACGGCGAGCAGGACGTACTCGCCCGGTACCGTGTAGGGATGGGTGGCGCGGTAGTCCTCGCCCAGCACGAGGTTGGCGGTCTCGAGGGTGAGGGTGCCACCGCCCGGCATCGCGTCGCGGGCGTTGATGGCGAGATTGAGGAGCACGTTCTCGAGGAGGTGGCGGTCGGCATTCACCGGCCAGAGGGCCTGGCCGGGTGAGGTCACGAGCGCCACGGTCTCACCCAGGGACCGCGCGAGCATCTCGCGCATCCCGATGAGCAGTTCATTGAGATCGATCACGGTGGGCTGGAGCACCTGCTGGCGCGCGAAGGTCAAGAGCTGGCGCGTGAGGTGCGCGGCCCCGTGGGTGGCCTCGAGCGCAGCGCGGAGCTTCCCCGTGGCGGCGGGGTCATCGCCGAGCTGGCGCTGCAACAACTGCAGGTTGCCCATGATCACGGTCAGGCGGTTGTTGAAGTCGTGGGCGATGCCGCCCGAAAGCTGGCCGATGGCTTCCATCTTCTGGGCCTGTGCCAGTTGTTCCTCGAGCCTGATCCGATCGGTGATGTCTTCGGCAACCCCGGCGATGCGGTAGACCTTTCCCGCCGGGTCGCGCACGGGAAATCCACGATCATGGATCCAGCGCATCGAACCATCGGGCCGGAGTATTCTGTACTCCAGTTCATATCCCCCCTCAATGCTTTCCAAAGCCGGTATTCGCGGGCGATCCTCCGGATGCACCGCCTCGAACCAGGAAGCGGGATCCTCGCGGAGGCTCTGCCGGGTGCGCCCCCAGATCTGTTCATAGGCGGGGCTGATGTAAATACCCTCGCCGGTATCCGCTCTCGCCAGCCAGAAGACGTCACGGATGTTTTCGGCGAGCTGGCGAAACCGCTCCTCGCGTTCCCGCAGCGTGTGACTGAGTATGTAGAACTCGGCGGCCTTGA
>CAZXGW010000051.1:2977-5953 GCA_964640355.1 uncultured Enterobacteriaceae bacterium | reverse complement strand
CGCTCCTCGCGTTCCCGCAGCGTGTGACTGAGTATGTAGAACTCGGCGGCCTTGATCACCGTGATTTTCAGCGCCGCCGGATCCCATGGCTTTGAGATGTAGCCGAAGATCTTGCCTTCGTTTACCGCGGCGATGACCGCCTGCAGATCGGAGAAGCCGGTAATCAGGATGCGCGTCGCCTCGGAAATCTCCCGCGCCCTGGCGAGGAATTCGTGCCCGCTCATGCCCGGCATGCGCTGATCTGAAATGATTACGGACAGATCGCGTTCATTCTCCAGCACCTTAATTGCGTCCCTGGGTGAGGCTTTCGTAAATACCCGGAAATTGCCTTCGAGCGTATCGTTGATCGCGGCCAGCACCTGGGGCTCGTCGTCCACCACCAGTACGCTTGACCGAATTTGCGATATATTCGCGTTGTACTGCATGCCCGTGGTCACTTTATGCGCCTCCTTCCTGATGTCAGGATCCGGATTATTTCCCGTGCCCGCTGTTTTCGCCTTGCTTCAACCTGCCCGGAATTCGGCAGGGTCCCCGCCTGCAACCCGTTCCCTCGGGATCCTGACGATGACCTCTGTGCCCCTGCCTTCCTCGCTGCGGATTTCGATATCGCCGCCGTGCTTCTTCACGATGCCGTAGGAAATGGACAGGCCGAGGCCGGTCCCCTGCCCGACCGCCTTGGTGGTAAAGAACGGATCGAAGACGCGATCGCGGATGGCGCCGGGAATGCCCCTGCCCGTGTCGGAGATGGCGATGGAGAGCATCGGGCCGGTTATCTCCGTGGAGATCACGATTTCTCCCTCTTCCTCGATCGCGTCTATCGCATTCGAGAGTACGTTCATGATCACCTGGTTCAGCGGTCCGGGGTAACACGGAACGATTTTGACGTCGCCGTACTTCTTCGTGACTTTGATCCCTTCCTTCAGCCTGTGCTGCAGCAAAGTCAACACCGATTCAATGCATTCCGCGATATCGACGTGCTTGAATTCGCCCTCGTCGAGGCGGGAAAACGTGCGCAGCTTGACGATGAGGTCCCGGATCCGATCCAGTCCCAACCGCATGTCGCGCAGGCGTTGCCGGATCTTTTCCAGCCTGGCCCCGGCCGAACCGGACAGTTTTGTTTCAGCGTCGGCGAGAACGGCCTGAAGGCCGGTGTCCACCGTGGCATGGTGGCTCATCACAAACGCCAGTGGATTGTTGATCTCGTGGGCGACGCCGGCCACGAGCTGGCCGAGCGAAGCCATCTTCGCGGACTGCACGAGCTGTGCCTGGGTCTCCCTGAGCTCACGGTTGGCGGCCTCGAGTAGCCGGTTGGCCACCGCAAGCTGATCCGCGAGTGCGGCGCGCGCCTCGGCCGCCTCTTTTTCAGCGCGGGCGCGAAGCAGTGCCCTCTCGCGCTCCTGGAATTCCCGCGCTATCCGCTGGTTCTCCTCGTAGAGCAGCTTGCGGCGTATCAACGCGCGCAGGCGCGCCATGATGATCTCCATGTCCCGCGATTTGCCTACCACGTCGTCGGCGCCGGCCGCGAGCGCAGCGTTCATCTCCGCCTTTCGTTCTTCCCCGGTAAGCATCAGGATCGCGAAGCTCCGGTCCAGCGTCCTGCGCGCCGCGACAAACCGCCGGCATATGTCCGCGCCGTCCATGTCCGGCAGGATCATGTCCAGGACCACGCCGTCGAAGTTTTCGAGTGCGAGCCGTTCCAGCGCCTCGGCGCCGGTACCGGCGGTCTCCACCTGGAAGCCTGCCCGCTTGAGCTCTCGGGCTATCAATGCCCGGTAGGTGGCGCTGTCTTCCACCACCAGGATCCTGGCGGCGGTGAAGCGTGCCTGTTCCACGTCAAAAACGGCCTGCACGCGGGATTTTCTGAGCAGCGCCTCCACCCGGATCAACAGGATCACGTCGTCTTCCGATTTCCGAACGTAGTCGTCGGCACCGCTTTCCAGTCCCTGGCGTTCCGCCTGCGCCGCCTCTTCACTGGTAAGCATGAGGATCGGCAGGCCACGGGTATTCACGTTCATCCGGATGCGCCGGCACAGCTCGTCGCCCGGCATGCCGGGCAGGTGATAATCGGTGATCAGCAGGTCGGGCAGCGCCTTGTTTATCTTTTCGAGCGCCTTGCCGGCTGTCATGGCGCAGTCCACATGGAAACCCGCCTCCTCGAGAAAGTGGCGGAGCCTTAACGCCTGTGTCTCGGAGTCTTCCACGACCAGTAGGCGCGCCCTGATTTCACCCTCCGCGGCCATGGCCTCGTGTCGTTCAGCGATCATGGCCAACGCTCTCATTTGCGAGAAGACGGATGAGCAGCGTGGCGATGCGCTCGGGGGAAAGCACAAACCTCGCGGCATCGAGTCGTATGGCTTCGCCCGGCATCCCATGCACTACCGAACTTGATTCGTCCTGCGCGATGGTTATCGCGCCTTTCTCTCTCATCAGTTTCAATTCCTCCGCCCCGTCCCTGCCCATACCCGTCAAAAGTACTCCGACCGCGTTTCGTCCGTATGCCTCGGCGGCCGATCGAAAGAGGTGCGAGACGGATGGTCGCAGGCCGTGATCCGGCGCGCCTTTTACGAGGGTTATGCGGCCGTGGCGATGGATACCCATGTGAAAATCTTCCGGCGCCATATAAACGTGTCCCGGCAAGACCATCTCGCCATCTGCAGCCACGTGTACGGGCAGGCCGCAGGTTTGGCCAAGCCAGTCGGCAAGTCCCTGGGTGAATCCCGTGGCAATGTGCTGAACGATAAGCAACGGTACCTTCAGGCTCGGCGCAAGCGCGGACAGAATTCCCTGCAAAACGATCGGTCCGCCGGTGGAAGCGCCGACGCTGATTAGCCTGATATCGGCCGGTGCGATGTTGACTGCCATATCTTTTACACTGGATATAGCCTTTTCGCGCGCGGGACTGGCCCAGCGCCGGACGACCTTGATTTCGGCCATCAACCTGGCAAGCAATATCAGTTCGGCTGCAGCGGTAGTGTA
>CAZXGW010000051.1:0-2877 GCA_964640355.1 uncultured Enterobacteriaceae bacterium | reverse complement strand
TGATTTCGGCCATCAACCTGGCAAGCAATATCAGTTCGGCTGCAGCGGTAGTGTATTCCGGATGACCAAGGCCCGGCGGATGCCGCATAAACGCGAGCGCGCCCGCCTCGATGGCCTGGAAAGTCGCGCTTACCTGGTCCACGAGGGTTTCGCTCACGATAATGATGGGCACCGGCCGGGTCGTCATGATTCGCCGTGTCGCTTCGAAGCCGTCCAGCTTCGGCATGTGCACGTCCATCATAACGAGGTTGGGATTGCTGCGCCCGACGGCCTCCACGGCTTCTTCCCCATTGCTTACTGCATCAACCACGCGCATCCCGGGATCCGAGTTGAAGATATGCACCAGCAGATCCCGGGAAGTAGGGGAGTCTTCCGAGATCAGGACTCTGATTGGCGGTCGGGGAGTATTCATGATTCACCATGATCAGCGGTCTGGGGATCGGGTGTCAGGGATCAGCGGCCGGAGATCGGTCGATTTGCTTCACCCCTATCACCAATCGCTATACCAGTCTTTTGATCACCTCCAGCAGGTTGGTCTGATCAAAACTGCTCTTGACGATGTACGCGTTCGCGCCGGCGTCGATGCCGCGTTCGCGGTTCTCGCGCGAATCAAGCGCCGTCACCAGTACCACGGGCAGCTCCGCAAGCTTCCTGTCCGCCCGGATCTTCATGGTGAGGTCGAAGCCGTCCATTCTCGGCATCTCGACATCCGATACCACAAGGTCGAACGATTCCGTTTTCAGGGTGGTCAGTGCATCCAAGCCGTCCACGGCGGTTTTTACACGGAAGCCGGAGGCTTCCAGGATGTTCTTGAGCAGCGCGCGGGCGGTGATGGAGTCTTCCACCACCAGCACGGATTTTTTCTGCGCCTCGGCGGCCGCTGGGGCAATCTTTTCCGTAACCGGGGCCGCATGGTCGACGCTGGACCTCATCAGATCGGAAACATTCAGGAAAGGCGCCAGCTTGCCCGTTCCCAGCGCGGTGGCGCCGGCGATGTTGCGGACACGCGCCAATTGGCTGCCGAGTCCTTTTAACAGCACCTCCTGCTCGTTAAGCACCTCGTCCACGACGTACGCGATGCGCTCCCCGCCGGAAACCAGCACGATAACCTGCCGGTACTCAGCGGCATCAGCCGCTTCCTGTCCGCCACCCAAGCCCAGGACTTCAGCCAGGTGCACCAGGGACAACGTGTGCCCGTTGATCAGCAGCGTCTCGCGATTTTCGACCGTTTTGACGTCTTCCTTCCTCACCCTCACCACGCGCTCCACATTGACGGTCGGCAACACGAAAAGCTGTTCGCAGGCGCGCACCACCACGCCGCGGAGGGCGGCCAGCGTGACCGGCAGCATGATGCGAAACGTGGTACCGGCACCGGACTGCGTCTCCAGCGCAATGGTTCCACCCAGCTTTTCGATCTTCTCCATGACGATAGCGAGACCGAGCCCGCGGCCGGAGATGTCCGTGACGACGGAGCTGGTGGAGACTCCGGAGCGAAACACCAGCGTCGCCGCGTCCTGCTCATTCAGCTTTTTCGCCGCTTCATAAGGCACCATGCCCAGGTTTTGCGCCGCGGCAAGCACTTTCGCGCAGTCGATGCCGGCGCCGTCATCGGCGATCACGATCTCCGCCTTCCCGGCCTCCTTCTGGGAAACACTCACGGCGATTTTCCCGCGTGCCGGTTTTTTCTTCCGGGTCCGTTCCGCCGGTGCTTCTATGCCGTGATCCACACAATTGCGCAAAAGATGGATCAGCGGGTCCTTCATCTCTTCCTGGATACGCCGGTCTATCTCGATGTCGGAACCCTGGATTACAAGTTCCACATCCTTGCCCTGTTCGCGCGCAAGGTCCCTGACGATTTTCGGCAGGATTTCAAACAGCGACGACAGGGGGAGCATCAGCAGTTTTTTCGCGTCTTCGAGCAGACTGTCGATCATCTTCCCGAACGCACGCCGGTCGGACTCGGCCGCGGTTGTCAGGATGGCGATTTTATTCGCGAGCGATCGGGTGGCCGTGTCTTCCTCGTCCAGGGCCTCCAGCCAACCGGTAATGTCTTCCGTGCCTCTCCAGGTTCCGCCCTTCCGCATTTCCTCTTCGAGCAATGGCAAAACGGCCGGCAAATGGCTGCGCATGCTTTCCGAAGCCCTTTTCATCGTCCCGAGCGCGGTGCCCAGTTCGCGGATATCGGCGACGCGCTGTTCCGCGGCAAGTTTCGCCGCGATCATCTCCTCCGCCTGGCGAAACAACGCATCGAGTTTGGATATGGCAACCCGCACCGTTTCAGGGGTCAGGGGGCGGGCAACCGGGGTTGTCGAAACAGCCTGATCCCTTACCGCTGATCCCCGATCCCTGATCTCCAACACCCGATCCCCGAGACCCGTCAGGGCTTCTTCCAGGCGTTGAACCAGCGGCGCAACCTGTGAGACATCCGACGCCGGCGAAGTGAGCAGGCGTTCAAGCCCATTGACGGTCTTGTGAAACAAATCGAATAATTCCGGTGACAGGGTGGTGACACCGCGTTTCACCGCCGCGAATACGCTTTCCAGCGGCTGGCATACCGCCTCGACGTCGTTTCGATTCACCGCGCGCGCCGCGCCCTTCAGACTGTGGGTCTCGCGGTATATGTTTTCCACGATCTCCTGCCACTTGCCGGCGACCGGTGATTTCTCCAGCGCCAGCAGGCCGTCAGACATGGCCTTGAGATGCTCGTCAGCCTCTATCGCAAACGTCGCCTGCAGTTTTTTCAGAAAATCGTTGTCCTTCCTGGCCATGAATGTCCCTCCTGAATCACTTTTCCCGGCCCGCGGTCATGGAAAACGCATCAAACACGGTACTGCGCCACCACGCCCTTCAGCTTCTGCCCCAGGTCGCTCAGGTTGT
>CAZXGW010000050.1:5193-9391 GCA_964640355.1 uncultured Enterobacteriaceae bacterium | reverse complement strand
TCTCCGGAATGACCGCGTGATCGGCCATGCCCTGTTCAAGCGTAAGCAGCTCGTCCACCTTTCCGGATTTCTCGATGTGCAGCAATTTCCCCGCCATCCAGTCCGTGACGTAATAATCGCCGTCGAGATCGGCCTCAACGCCGTCCAGGTTGCCGACCGGTGATCCGTCGCCGATGCTTTTAATCGATTTGTCGCCGATCGAAATGGACTTGAGATGGCCGGCCTTCTCGGTGGCAAAACCTTCCGTCCTTACCCCCCAGGCGCCGAGTATCAGCCGGTCGCCCTGCACCAGCAGGCCGTTGGGCGATTCGAGGTCCGGCGATTCGAGCCAGAGACTGAACTCGCCTCCGCTCAGCCGGTGTATGCGGTCCATCATCATGTCGGAGACGTAGATGCTCCCGTCCGGGGCCGCCGCCACGTCGTTGAGAAATTTCGCGTCGGCGACCTCGTATCTGTTGGTTATCATCGCCGTCGGGATGTCGATCTCGACCAGGGCGTCGATATCCGCCGTGTAGAGCTTGTTGCCGTGGATGGCGAGGCCTTTCGGCGCATTGAGGCCGGTGACCCACTTCAGTTCGAGGATCTCGCCGTCGAGCGAAACCCGGGAGATGAATCCGTTGCCGTCCTTCTCGACGGCGGAACCGTTGACGTTGGATACGTACAGGACATCGGCATTCTTGTCATGGACAACGGATTCGGGGTTGCTGAATCCGCCGATCTCCCAGAGCTTTTTCAGGTTCTCCGCATGGGCGATCACCTGGACCGCTACGGTGAAGGCAAGAACAAACGCCATCATGAAGTTGAATGAACGGTGTTTCACTTTTATGCTCCGTCGGTTTGTTGAAATAATTCTTTCAGTTTCTGCCCGGGGTCCGGCGCGCCCATCAGCGACTCGCCGACCAGGAACGCGTTGACCCCGTACCGGCGCAGGAGGCTCACGTCCCCCGCATTGTTTATGCCGCTTTCCGAAACGACGATGCGATCGAACAGGACGTCCGTCATCAGCCCGATGGTGGTGTCCAGCTTCGTTTCGAAGGTACGCAGATCGCGGTTGTTGATGCCGATGAGCGGGGTGCGCAGCATCAACCCGCGTTCCAGTTCCTCCCGGTCATGCACTTCGACCAGCGCGTCCATGTCCAGTTCGGCCGCGAGCCCCGCCAGCTCCCGCAGTCGGCCGTCCGGTAATGCGGCGGCGATCAGCAGGATGCAGTCCGCGCCGATCACCCTGGACTCGTAGATCTGGTAGGGATCGATCATGAAATCCTTGCGCAGTACCGGAAGTGTACAGGCATTGCGGGCGTCCTGCAGGTCCTCGTCCGAGCCCTGGAAGAAATCGATATCGGTCAGGACGGACAGGCAGGTGGCCCCGGCGCCTTCATACTGCCTGGCGATCTCCGCCGGATCGACGTGGCGGCGAATGACCCCGCGGCTGGGCGAGGCCTTCTTGATCTCGGCGATCACCGCCGGCCGGCCACTATCCACGCGCTTGCGGATGGCCTGCACGAAGCCGCGGGGCGGGGGACTGTCCGGAACCCTGGCCTCGAGATCAGCCAGCGGCCGCCGCGCGCTCCGCTCGGAGACTTCCTCTCTTTTGCGTGCGAGTATTTTTTTCAGGATATCGGGTGTGTCAGGCATGTTCGTTGTGCGGGCCGCCTGGTGAACCAGGCCGCAGGATCAGAAGCCATTGGTCAGTTCAACCAGTTGCGCAAGCCTGGCGCGCGCCGCACCGCTCTCGATCGCACGACTGGACAGCATGACGCCGGCTTCGAGATTTTCGGCCACGCCCGCCGTGTAAACGGCGGCCCCGGCGTTCAGGATGACGATATCCCTGGCCGCGCTGTCCCTGTTGTCGAGTACGCTGTACATGAGTTTGAGACTGTCATTCGTGTCCTGAACCGCGAGATCCGGTTTCGCCGCGCGCCGGAGGCCGAACTGTTCCGGGGTGATCGAGTAATCCTTCAGTTCACCGTCCTGGAGTTCCGTGATCCTCGTGGGGGCGGAGACGCTGATCTCGTCCATGCCGTCCTCCGAGTGGACGACGATCACGTGCGTGGAGCCCAGTTTCTGCAGCACCCTCGCGAGTTTTCCCCGCCAGGCGTCGCTGTATACCCCTACCACCTGGTTCGGCGCGCCGGCCGGGTTGGTCAGCGGCCCCAGGATATTGAACAGGGTGCGTACCCCGAGCTCCCGCCGCGGGCCGAGGGCGTGCTTCATGGCGCCGTGGTGCAGCGGGGCGAACATGAAACCGATGCCGATTTCGTCAATGCAGCGGGCGATCTGTTCCGGCGCGAGATCGAGCCTGACCCCTGCCGCCTCCAGCACGTCGGCGCTGCCGGATTTGCCGGAAACCGAGCGGTTGCCGTGTTTGGCAACGCGCGCGCCCGCCGCCGCCGCGACGAGGGCCGCGGTGGTCGAGATATTGAAGGTGTTCGCGCCATCGCCGCCGGTGCCGCAGGTATCCACGAGATGATCCTTGCCGACCTCGACCCGCACCGCGAGATCGCGCATGACCTCCGCCGCGGCGGCGATCTCCTCGACCGTTTCCTCCTTCATGCGCAGGGCGACGAGGAAACCCGCGATCTGCGCCGGCGTGCATTCGCCCGTCATGACGGCGCGCATTACGGCGCGCATGCTTTCCCCGTCGAGGTCACGGCGGTCGATGACCTGCTGGATGGCGGCCTGGATGTTCATCTCTTCGTTGACGCCTGCAAACCGCGGTCAGGCGTGCTCCATCTGCAGGAAATTTTTAAGCAGTTCATGCCCGTAGGCGGTCAGGATCGATTCCGGGTGAAACTGCACGCCCGAAACCGGGTAGCGTTTGTGCCTTACCCCCATGATCTCGTCCATTTCACCGTCGGGGTTTTCGGTCCAGCCCGTGATCGCCAGGCAATCCGGCAGAGTCTCCTTTTCGATCACCAGCGAGTGGTAGCGGGTGGCGGTAAACGGGCTGTCAATTCCCCTGAACACGTCGGTATTGTTGTGGTGAATTTCAGAGGTTTTGCCGTGCATGATCCTGTTCGCGTGGACAACGCGCCCGCCGAAGGCCTGGCCGATGCTCTGGTGGCCGAGGCAGACGCCGAGGATGGGGATCCTGTCCCTGAAATGATGGATGACGTCGATGGAGATGCCGGCCTCGTTGGGGGTGCAGGGCCCGGGGGAAATGACGATATAGTCCGGCGCCAGGGTCTCGATGCCGTCAAGGCTGATCTGGTCGTTTCGATACACGCGCACGTCCTCGCCAAGTTCGCCGAAGTACTGCACGAGGTTGTAGGTAAAGGAATCGTAATTGTCGATCATGAGCAGCATGCGGTCTGTATCCTGTCGAATTTTAAATTGTGACCCAAGACGCCTGGTGTTTGGATGTCGCACCACCACGTTCCGTTTCCGGCGGTGGCAGCGGCCAAACACGGATTGCCTTTGATCCGAAGGCCGGCGTAAAAGCCCTAGAATAGCCGATTTGGCCAGTTCCCGCTTTCCCCATTCCTGTACGGCTCGGTATTTGAGCGGATTGCCCGCCTTCACCCTGATTGCCGACGCTTGGGCGGGTCTGAACCCGCCCCGGGCGGTTGGAGGTCGAGGGCGCGGTAAATTGCGCTCCTTAGAGCGGTGGGAAGGTAGGGTTTCGACAGCCAGAAATCATTCGGGTGGTCGCTGCCGTGGCGATCGGCCGCCGCCCTCGGCGCAAAACCGGAGGCGAACAGCACCCGCAGATCAGGCCGCCGTTCGCGCAGCCTGTTGGCCAGTTCATCGCCGGTCATTCCACCAGGCATGAACAGGTCCGTAAACAGCAGGTCAACGTCCGGGTGTTGTGCCAGGAGTTCCAGGGCCTCGGGGCCGTTTCCGGCCGCCAGCAACCTGAACCCCATCTCGGTTATCTGCGTGGCCGCCATCTCTCGGATGGCGGCATCGTTTTCAACCAGGAGGATGGTTCTGGCGGGGACGGCGGTGGCGTTGTCCGCGATTGTCTCCAGTCGCACGATCGCGGTGCCGCCGGGCGGCATGTCCCTGGGAAGATAGAGCTTGATGCTCGTACCCTGACCTTCTTCAGAGTAAATTTCGAGATATCCTCCCGATTGTTTCACAAACCCGTAGATCATGCTCAGGCCGAGCCCCGTGCCCTTGCCTTCTTCCTTCGTGGTGAAAAATGGCTCAAAGATATGCTGTTTGATCTCGCTGCTCATGCCCTGGCCGGTGTCGG
>CAZXGW010000050.1:0-5093 GCA_964640355.1 uncultured Enterobacteriaceae bacterium | reverse complement strand
AGCCTGCGCGCCAGGCCGGCGGCGCCTTCGGTGGCCGACACCGCCATCCTGATCATGCCCGTCACCGCGGCATCGCTGTCTCCCAGCTTCCGCTGCAGGAGCTGCAGGTTGCCCAGGATTACCGTCAGCCGGTTGTTGAAATCGTGTGCAATGCCGCTTGCCAACCGGCCCACTGTTTCTATTTTCTGCGTTTGCAGAAGCGTTTCCTCCAGGCGCCGGGTCGAGGTAATGTCGGTCCAGGACCCCACTACCTCCGTGGTTTGCCCGTTCTCGTCCCGGACCACACGGAAGTTGTCGCTGATCAGGAGATATTCGCCGTTTTTCCTGCGGAACCGGTATTCTACCGTTCCCGCTCCCTGCTCAATCTGGCGATCTATTTCCTCGCCGGCCCGCCGCACATCCTCGGGGTGCACGCAGGAGGCCCAGAAGCCCGGGTCATCGATCATCTCGGAGGAGGCATATCCCAGGATTTCACGCAGATTTTCGCTGGCGTAGGTAAACGACCGTTTACCGTTCCCGGCCATGGCGTAAATGATGGAGGGGCTTGACGATACCAGGTGGCGGAGGCGCGTCTGCGCCTTCGCGATTTCCCGGTTCGACAGGTCATGCAGAAAGGTATGGAAAAGGAAAAACCATAATACCGGCAGCAGGAAACCGGAAAAATCCGACACGACGTCGAATGAGGCGGGCATGATCGACCATTCCATGATGCCGATGGCGTGGTTGGCCACCATCACCAGAAGCAGGGCCATGAACACGAAATGAACTTCCCTGCCGAGCGCCCTGCGCCCGGAAACCAGCAAGAGGCCGGCGGCGCCGGACGCGGCCAGCAAACCGCAGAGTTCGATCAGCGCCGTCAGGGTCATAAGGTGAACCTTTTGCCGGCAGCGGATATTTTCCGGCACCACGCGAGCAGGAACACCGAGCCGGCGGCAATGGAAAGATGTTCGAGAACATTGAGCGCATCGTGCCAGAGCAGGGATTCGGCGACGGTAAACAGCCATCCGGCCAGGAACGCGGAATAACCGATCAGGAGAATGTTAATGTGCGGAAGACTGTTTAATTCTTTCCGCCGCCACAGGATAAAGGCGAGGACGGCCACGCCGAGGAGGAGCGTGATTATTTCCCTTTCTTCAAACATGGAAAAACTTTTTCAGGTGGAAATACACGGTCCCGGCGCCGGTCAGGCGCGCATGATTCGCCACGGGGGATATCCGCTTGCGATACCTGTTTCCGGCGACAGCCGCGATATCCTGGTTGTTCATGTGTATCGTACCGCAGGTTGTTTTGCAGGATCATAGAGGATGAAGGCGAACCCCGTTATAGGGAAATTCCTATCCCCGTAAGGGAAAGTAGGCATTTCATGGCAGGGAAATTTCCAAAGGGCGCCTGCCGTTATTGATGCAGGCGGCCATGAAGCGCATGACCGCCATCGGGATACATCCTGTCAGAAAGACGGCGGCTGTTTCATGTCTTGTAATCCTTTATTCCCCCCGATCCGGGTTTTCCCGGAAGGAATCCAGTCCATTTTCCGCCATCGTGACCGCGCGGAAGATCGCGCGGCCCTTGTTCATGGTCTCTTCCCACTCCCGGTGCGGCACGGAGTCGGCGACAATGCCGGCTCCGACCTGGATGTGCAGGACGGAATTCTTGATCACCGCCGTACGGATCGCGATCGCGGTGTCCATGTTCCCGCTCCAGGACAGGTACCCCACCGCCCCGGCATAAACCCCGCGCCTCACCGGTTCCAGCTCCTCGATGATTTCCATCGCCCGTATTTTCGGCGCACCCGATACCGTACCGGCAGGGAACGTGGCGCGCAGGACATCCAGCGCCGTTCGCTCCCGCTGCAGGCGCCCGGTGACGTTGGAGACGATGTGCATGACGTGGGAATAGCGCTCGATGATCATTTTCTCGGTCAGCCTGACGCCGCCCATCTCGGCGACCCGGCCGACGTCATTGCGCCCGAGGTCTATCAGCATCAGGTGCTCGGCAAGCTCTTTCGGATCCGCCAGCAGCTCCCGCTCGAGCGCCAGGTCTTCCGCTTCAGTGGCGCCGCGCGGCCGGGTGCCGGCGATCGGCCGCACGGTCACGACGCCGTCTTCCAGGCGGACGAGTATTTCCGGCGAGGATCCGACGATGTGGAAATCTCCGAGGTGCATGTAAAACAGGTAGGGTGAAGGGTTGAGACAGCGCAGGGCGCGGTAAAGGTTCAGCGGCGGCGCCCCGAAGGGTATCGACAGCCGCTGCGACAGGACAACCTGCATGACGTCGCCTTCGACGATGTAGTTTTTGATCCTGTCGACGGCGTTTTCAAATTTTTTCCGATCGAAGCCCGAGACGAAATCATCTTCGTGGACGAGGCGCGGCGGGGACTTGGGCTGGGCGACTGTTCGCGTGGCAAGGTCCTCCGCCAGCCGATCGAGCTCCCGCTGCGCCTTCCCGTAGGCATCATCACCCCCGGGATCGGCGTGGACAATGAGATACAGTTTGCCGGCCAGGTTGTCGAAAACGATCAATCTATCGGACACCATCAGCAGGATGTCCGGGCAGGACAGGGGATCCTCTTTGTGATTGACCGCAAGACGCGGCTCGATGTAGCGGATGCAGTCGTATCCGAAGTAGCCGACGAGTCCGCCCGCAAATCGCGGGTAACCCTCCAATTGGGGGGCGCGGAACTGCTGCATGAACTCCCCGATGTCGCGCAGCGGGTCGGAACTGGTTTTCTCGACAACGGCTTTGCCGTTCTCCTCGACGGTCAGCCTGTGTCCCTGTACACGCAGTAGGGTGCGGCATGACAGGCCGATGATTGAATAGCGGCCCCATTTCTCACCGCCCTGTACGGATTCCAGGAGGTAGGTATAGGGCGCATTCGCCAGTTTCAGGTAGGCGCTGAGAGGGGTTTCCAGGTCAGCGAGGACTTCACGGATTAACGGGATGCGGTTGTAGTTCTGGCCGGCGAGATTCGCGAACTGGCCGGGTGTCATCGTTTTCAAGGGCAGTCAGCGGCGGACCTTGGCCAGTTCGTCGCGCATTCCCTGGATGGCGGCCCGGTAGTCGTTGTGGTTGAAAATTGCGGTACCGGCCACGAAGGTATCGGCGCCCGCCTCGGCGATCATGCGGATATTTTCCAGATTGACGCCGCCGTCGACTTCGAGGCGGATGGCCTGGCCGCTGCCGTCGATAATGTCGCGCGCCCGGCGCAGTTTATCCAGCGTGGCGGGAATGAATGACTGCCCGCCGAACCCCGGGTTGACCGACATCAGCAGTACCATGTCCAGTTTGTCGATGACATGATCCAGGTAATCCAGCGGCGTGGCCGGATTGAATACCAGCCCGGTCTTGCAGCCCTGATCGCGGATGAGCTGCAGCGTCCGGTCGATGTGCTCGCTCGCTTCCGGGTGAAACGTGATGTAACTGGCGCCGGCCCTGGCGAAATCCGGGATGATGCGATCCACCGGTTTTATCATGAGGTGTACGTCGATCGGTGCCGTGATCCCGTAACTCCGCAGGGCTTCCACCACCATGGGGCCGAAGGTCAGGTTGGGAACGTAGTGATTATCCATGACATCCACGTGGATGAAATCGGCGCCTGCTGACAGCACCTGTTCGGCCTCCTGGCCAAGCCGCGCCATGTCGGCGGACAGGATCGACGGGGCGATGATGTAATCGGTCATGAATGGTCAGCGGTTTGTCGGGTAAATCGGCAAAACGGCGCAACTTTACCTGATCGGACCGGTTATAGCCACTTGTGCCCGGCGTGTATTTTTGCTTGCGTGTTTCGAATGCCCCCTTATCATCCCTAGCATGAAAGCCGGGTCCTGGCACAGGTTGATCGCGGTACTGCCGTTTGTCGTGCCGGCGCCGGTCTGTGTTGCCGGTCCGGATTATGAACGGGAGCGGACGATCGCCGAAGAACTCGTTGCCGGACTCGAGACGGGCGAGGCCGTGTGGCTGAATGCCGTGAGCGGCAGTCAGTTCCTGGCGCTTTTTACCAGGGCCTCCGGCGTACGAAACTCGACAGCGGTGATCCTGGTGCACGGCATGGGCGCGCATCCCGACTGGCCCGTGGTCATCGCTCCCCTGCGCCGTTCGTTGCCGGCGGCAGGCTGGGCGACACTGTCCCTGCAGATGCCCGTGCTGTCACCAGAGACCCCCGAGGCCGATTACGGCAGGACCCTGGAACGGGCACAACGCCGGATCAGGGCCGGCGTGACGTTTCTCAGGGAAGAAGGCTACGAGTCCGTGGTGCTCATCGGTTACAGTTTTGGCGCCGCCACGGCCGCCCGCTACCTGGCAAACGTCAAGGGGCATGGCGTCGACGCCTTTGCCGGCATCAGCATGATCGCCAGGAAGTTTCTCAGCCCGAGCCTGGATCTGCTCGAACAGTTGGCGGGGATCGATGTCCCGGTGCTGGATATTTACGGAGCCAATGATCTCAATGAGGTGCTGCAGACGGTGGCGGATCGCCGGTTGGCCGCAGGCGGGAATGGCAGAGGTGAGTTCCTCCAGGTTGTGATCGAAGGGGCCGATCATTTTTACGCCCGCCGGGAGGAGGCGCTGCAGGCGACTATAGAGGGCTGGCTGGTTGAGGTGGTGTCGCAGAAGACTGCCGGTGCGCGCAACAGGCCGCCGGGTATCCGCGCGGCCGAGGATCGCTGATCCATGCCCGTCGCCATCGCCTTGCATGTCTTGTCCGCGGTCGTCTGGGTGGGAGGTATGTTTTTCGTCTATGTCTGCCTGAGACCGTCCCTGGGCGAGGTCAAGGCGACGGAAGAACGGCTGTCGCTGATCTGCCTGACCATGGGACGGTTTTTTGCCTGGGTATGGGGCGCCGTAATCCTGTTGCCCCTGACCGGCGTCTTCATGGCCGCCTCGATCTACGACAGTTACGCGCTCTGGCCGCTGTATATCAAGTTGATGCTGTGGCTGGGTCTCCTGATGATCGCGCTGTTCCTGCATGTGTATTTCGCGCCGTTCAGGCGGTTCAGGCGTGCGCTGTCAGCTACCGACCTGGCCGGGGCAGGCAGGCAGCTGGAAAAAATCAGGTTGATCGTCGGCATCAACCTGATCCTGGGCATCGTTGTTTCGAT
>CAZXGW010000049.1:4101-9593 GCA_964640355.1 uncultured Enterobacteriaceae bacterium | reverse complement strand
GTCACGGTCGAGGCAGAGGATAATCCACCGTCATCCGACATGACGTAACCAATGGTGACAGTTTCCGTTTCGCCATCGTTCAGAAAATCGAAATCCGTTCCCGCGGCAAACACGAGCCGGTTACCGACGATGGACACCTCCCCCCGGTCGCCCTGCAGAGAAACGGAATCGAGGATGAAATTGACCGGCTTGTCATCCGTATCGACGTCCGTGTCATTTGCCAGCACGTCAATGCTGACGCTGTTTTTCTCCAGGACCCTGAAGATCCTGGTCTGTATTTTTCTGCCGTCATGCTCGTCGTACCAGGCGAAGGCGAACGTGCCTTCAGCCAGCACGGTAACATCGGAAAAACGCTGGCTCCCGTTCACGCTGACATTGACCTGGAACTCATCGCCCACCTGGTTGCCGAGGCTGTCGTACCTCCGCGCAAAGATCCCGTCGGATATCAAGTCCGTGCCGTCCCACGTTACCACAAAACCGCCGTCCGGCAGGCCAGCGACGTTTGAAAACCGCATGCTCCCGGCGGTCCCCGTTGATGGAATCGGGGCATCGTTCACGGAAAATTCACCGCCGACCCTGCTCCCGGTTGCATCAAAAACCTGACCCGATACAACAGGCAAACCTCCGACAGCCGGGTCCTTGTTCGTCCAGGTAATCACGAAGCCTCCGTTTTCCAGTGCTGCTACTGCCGGGGCCAGTTGATCGCCCGCCGTAGCCGTGTTAACGGCGAACTCCGACCCGATCCTGTTGCCCGTTGAATCGAAAAGTTGTCCGGAGATGCCGAACCTGTCAGCGTCACCCGCACCCGGATCCTGGGTTTGCCAGGCAATGACAAATCCCCCGCCGGCGAGACCGGTGAGGGCGGGTTCCGTCTGGAAACCCAACAGATGCATATTCACCAGGAATTCACCGCCAATCTTGTTCCCTTCCTGATCAAATAACTGGCCGGCAATCCCGCCGATGGAACTGTCCCCTGCCGAGGGATCCAGCGTGTACCAAGCAACGACAAATCCCCCGTCATTTAATCCCGCAATGACGGGCGTCGATTGATGATCCAGGGTGAGGGTATTGACCAGGATCTCATCCCCGATCCGGTTCCCCGAGGCGTCAAAACGCTGGCCCGAGATGCCGCGAAACGATTCATCGCCGGCAGCCGGGTCCTCGCTGGACCAGACAACGAAGAAACCGCCGCCCGGCAGCGCGGCAACGTCGCTGCCTGTCTGGACACCGGCACGGAAACCGTTTATGGCGATCTGCACGCCCTTTTTATTCCCTTCCCTGTCCAGAATCTGGCCGTAGACGTCGCCATTGCCGGGATCGCTGGAATCGTCCGACCAGACGATCACGAAGTCACCGTTAGCGAGGGCGGCGATATCCGGCCTGCTCCTGATGCGCAGTAAATCGGTATTAACCTTGATCTCCTGGCCGCCCGTTAATTCCGGACCGAGGGAATCGTGTTCCAGGTTGATCGTGGCCTGGTCCGGGGCGGCAACGGGTGCGTCGTTGACATTATTTACCGTGATCGTCACGGTCTGGCTGGCGAATCCGCCGCGTTCATCCGTCACGGTATAATCAAAGAAGGCGGCACCTGCAAAATTCCCGGCAGGTCTGAATACCATGTTGCCGCTGTCATCGATTTCAACGGTACCGTTTACGGCGTTGCCCACCTTCGCCACGCGCAATGCATCGCCATCCGGGTCGGCGTCGTTCGCCGTCAACAACGCGGCGGATATGAGAATGTCCGTATCCTCGTCACCGGTCACCGCATCCGGTTGCGCGGTTGGCGGATGATTGACGGCGGTTTCAATAAACGCCTGTTCCCAGATCGTTCCATCGTCAAATTCGACGCGATCGAGTTTGTAATCCGGCCCGAGGAACCAGTTTCTGACGGTCAGACTGTCGTCGCCGTCGGCCATATGGCTGATGACGAGATCACCGTTGTAACGGGTGATAAAGGTTTCCGCCGGTGCGATGCCCGCCCCCAGGCGGACATAATCTCCCGTGCTGTCGCCCTGCTCGACAATGATGTCCCCGCCGTCGCCAGTGTTGAACAGGTAGGCATCGTTACCGGCGCCACCCGAAAGCAGGTCATTGCCCGCGCCACCGTGGAGGATGTCATTGCCGCCATCCCCAAACAGCCGGTCATCTCCTGCCTCCCCGCGCAGCATGTCGTCATCATTGCCGCCCTGCAGCTCATCATTGCCGGTGCCGCCGGAAAGGCTGTCCATCCCGTCATTCCCGAACAACACGTCGTCACCGTCGCCCCCGGAAAGTGAATCATCACCGGAGCCGCCAACAAGTTGATCGTTTCCGTCGCCGCCGTCCAGGACATCATTGCCCGCCTCACCGAAAAGCAGATCGCGATCGGCGCCGCCATAAAGGATGTCGTCCCCATCACCTCCCTGCAAGGTATCCATCCCGTCGCCGCCGTCCAGGACATCATTGCCTTCCTGGCCAAACAGGGCATCATGGCCGGCCTCCCCGCGAAGATCATCGTTGCCGGTACCGCCCACGAGCTGATCATCGCCTCTGCCGCCATAAAGCGTATCATCGTCCGCCTGGCCGAACAGGATATCGTTGCCGTCGCCGCCGAATAGAACGTCATTACCGTCATTGCCCTGGAGCTGGTCATCACCGTCGTCACCATGCAATTCATCATCTCCGGCATCGCCCCCAATGAGGTCGTTATCCTGGCCGCCGAAAATGACGTCATTCCCCGGTCCGCCAACGAGCATGTCCATGCCGGCCCCGCCGTGGAGAACGTCGTCATCGTCATTGCCGAAGATCTGATCATCCCCGTCTCCACCGTCAATGAAATCCATTCCGCCGTCGCCGCGGATCACGTCGTTGCCTGGACCGCCGGCAATGGTATCGTGGCCTTCTCCCCCATCGATTTGATCATGTCCTTCACCGCCATCGACGACATCATCCCCTGCATGGGCAAAAATAATATCGTCATCAGCGCCCCCGGATATCTCGTCGTTCCCCTCGCCGCCGCGCAGCTCATCCATGCCGTCACCGCCAGAAAGAAAATCGTCGCCGGCACCGCCATCCAGAAAATCGTTTCCGGCGCCGCCGTATAAAATGTCATTGCCCGCTATGCCCGGATCGGACGAGACGTCACCCCACAGCACGTCATCCCCGCTGCCGCCGTCCAGGAAATCGTCGCCGGCACCGCCTTCCAGTACATCATCGCCGGCACCGCCGTAGAGCTGATCGTTTCCGCCACCGCCGAACAACATGTCATTCCCTTCTCCGCCATCCAGGTAATCCGCCTGGTCATCCGCCGAGAACGGTGTCCCGATGATGGATGGGTTAAAGCTGACGACCTCTCCTCCCGGGATTCCGGGCAGCGAGTCGGTCACTACCACCAGCCAGTTACGGTCAAGGGCAAAGTAAACTCCATCACCGATCAGCACGTCATTGCCGTCACCACCCAGCAGGCTGTCACTGCCTGCACCGCCGGCGAGAAAGTCATTGTCATCTCCTCCCTCAAGGTAATCTTCACCGTCAAAGCCAGAGAGAAAATCCTGGTCCAACCCGCCGATTAACACATCCCTGCCCGATCCGGCATGAATGGCATCCCGTCCCGTCCCGCCATCGATCACATCGTGACCTTCACCCCCTTCAATAATGTCGTCACCGGCACCGGCAAAGATAACGTCGTCACCTTCCAGCCCGTCAATATCGTCGTTACCGCCCAGGCCATGGATCTCGTCGGCGGCCCCTGTCCCCTCAACTGGCCCGGCCTGGCTGCCCGGCCGGTCATCAAACTCCGTCCCTTCGACGTAATTCAATTCGGGGGCTGGTGCATCCGGATCAAGGTGAATACCAAAATCGCCATTGTTGAAGTTGCGTATCACGAAGTAACTGCCTATGACCTGCAAGGAACCATCGGGGAGAAGTTTAAAGCGCACAGGCTTTTCTGCATCATTGTTGGTAAACACGTCGCTGCCGGCCGCCGAGGCCGTGATGTTGCCGACGGGAATTGCCATCCCGTTTTCCATGACGACGCCACGCCCGTCGCTGTCTTCAATAATATCCCCCAGCCCGACATGGTAGGTGTCATGGCCGCTGCCGCCTTTCAGCACGTCACTCACGTGATCATCAGCCAGCGGGTCCTCAAAGCTGTTTCCATAAAGCACGTCATCACCAATGCCGCCCTCGATATAATCCGGGCCCGCTTTTCCGGCAAGGATATCGTTCCCCAGAAATCCATAGAGCCTGTCCGCCTGGCTACCGCCGGCTGCCGTAACACTCTCTCCGGGATAAGTACCGGTGAATATTACCCGCGCATCCGGAAGCTGGCCGGCCCCTGCCGGTTTGCGCAAAGTCAGCGTTTCACCGGATGATGTATCGATATAGGTGATATTCTGTGCTCCGGTTCTGCGATTATCATCTTCAAAACCGAGATCGATTTTCAGCGCCAAAAACGCCGCGCGGTCTTCGAGATAAAACTCGCTGAAATTGTCGCCATTCAATTCGCCATGCAGGTTATGAATATCGTAGATCGAATCATTTCCGGTGATGACAAAGGGATTAAGTTCCTGAAGCGCGTAACGGTAAGCCATGCCATCAGGTCCGCTGGCAGACAAAATCAGGCCGGATACCGGGACGCCGACCAGTGAGGTAAGCTGTAACGTGTCCCCGGCACTTTTGGTAATTTCCCTGAGGGCATAGAAGCCGTCATAAAATTCTTCCCTGTTCTCTGTATTAATGACGTCGACGCCAAAGATTTTGGCCAGGTCATTAACGAGGGTTTCCAGCGTATCAACGTTCCTGATCGAGGCAGCCTGTACAATTTCTCCAACCTGGTTAACCGTCATATCCGGGGCAAGCTGTCCAATTAATGCGTAGGCCGCCAACGCATCCGTCAGTACTTGTTGGCTGTGATTTCTCGATGAAGGCGGGTTCGGCACATCGGAGAGGAACTGATCTTCTATCTGGATCCATATCGGATCGGCAACCTGTTCGCCGAGACTGGCAATCGGCGAGATACCGGCAGCAGCCTTGATGTTCGAAATCACCGCCGGATCGGGTGAAAAACTGATATTCATTGCCTCAAGAATAAGCGCGATCAAATCGCCGGCGCCGCTTTCCAGGCCGGGGGAATTGAAAAGATAGGCATGCTCTACATGATCGGAAAACTCGGCAGTGAGTCCCGTGGCAAGAAAACCGCCCAGAGAATGGCCCGTAACAGTGAATGATTCCGGCAATGTCCCATTGCCAATCCATTCCTGCACCTTTAACCGAAGCGATTCATACTGGTCCTGGAAGAATGGCGTACCCAGCAAGGTAATATCAATCAGGTCGGTAACCAAATCAACGCCGTCATCTGTCCCGCGTATTGCCAAATACCGCTTGCCCGAGGAGATTTCCTCAAAGACTGTCACAGACAGGCCATTACTTACGTCAACATAACCGGTTATGTTGCCGACAGCATCCAGAACCGGCACTTGTTCAGAATGGTGGTATTGATCGATGACACGCCA
>CAZXGW010000049.1:0-4001 GCA_964640355.1 uncultured Enterobacteriaceae bacterium | reverse complement strand
CCACCATCTATCTCGCACAAACGCCTGACTTCGGCGTCGAGCTGTTCCTTCCTGCCGTCACACGCATTCACGAATAGTAGTGGCATCACCAGGGACGCTGCCATAAACATGCGCGTAACAATGGTCGGGTGTGTTCCGCCCATACGACTCACCGCTCTCTTGCGCTCTCGTTCTTGTAGCGGAGCAACGGGCTCAGGATGAATTCAATCAGTCTTCGCCTGCCCATGTTCACTTCGACCGTCACCGCCATGCCGGGCGCCAGTTTCACAATTCTGTCCCTTACCTGCATCGAGGTTTTCAGCATCTTCACGCGCATTGCGTAAACCAGCCCCAGTCTTTCATCTGGCGTGGCATCGCTGGAAACATCCAGTACCTCGGCCCTGACGGTTCCATATTGCGTGAAAGGAAAGGTTTCAACCTTGATTTCTGCCGCCTGTCCTTCATGCACAAACCCGACATCCTTGTTGGGCAGCCAGGCCTCGACTTCCATGCCGTCCTCATCGGGTACTATGTGCATCAGGTCCTGGGCTGGCGTGACAACGCCACCGATGGTGTGAACCGCCAGCTGATGTACGGTACCGTTCACGGGGGCAACGAGCCTTTGCCATGTCACCCGCTTTTCCGCCTTCAGCCGTTCCTGCTCAAATGCCGCCAGGCGCGCTTCCGTGTCGGCGAGTTCGGCCAGCAGAGTCGTCGCATAGTCGGCCTTCCGTGCAGTCAGACGCTGCGTGATGTTCGCAATAGCGGCATCCAGCATGGCAAGATTGCTTTCCTGGACATCGCGTTCCTTCACCTGCCCTATCCGCTCCTGCTCGAGCTCCAGCCATCGGTGGCGGGGCATCATGCCTGTCGCGGCCAAATCTTCCAGCGAGCGGGCGCGTTCCGTGATCAGTGGGATGGTGGCATCGAGCTGCTGGATCCGCTGGACCACGGCACGGCGTTCGGCCTGTCGCTGCCTTATTTCCTCACCCAATGCTCCAGCATGCGCGTGGTATTCCTCGAGCTGTTTTTTGACCCATTCCCTCTGCAGGTTTACCCGGCTTGCCTCCGCGTCCCCAAGGCCGGAAAAGGGATTCAATGGACTTTTCCTGACTTCGAGCGCATCGAGAACTGCAAGCAGCCTGGCTTGAACGAGTTTCAACATAAGGTGTTGCTCATTCACCTGCGCCCGGTCCGCACCCGCAACGGTGGAATCCAGATCAACGAGCGGCATGCCCGCCACCACCTGATCTCCCTCACGGACATGGATATGACTTACCATGCCCGGCTCCAGCGGTTGTATGATCTTGATGCGGCTGCCGGGGATGATCTTCCCGTGGGCGATGCCGACAACATCGACTTCCCCCAGGCATGACCAGCCTACCGCGGCCGTGAAAAACAGCATGATGGTCCAGAGGATGCAGCGGCTGGCTGGCAGCGGCGGTGATTCCTGGATCTCCAGGATCGCAGGCAAGAATTCCAGCGTATCCTTTGCTGGTGTCGTATTCATTCGTCGTTAGCTATGGTTGATCTCGAAATAAAAGTCGAGTGTCACGCCTGGCTTATGCGTGAGATCAGAATCATGTTCCTGAACCTCCCTGGTCGCTCTGCCCTGCACCATGAGCAGTTCAGATTCACGTCTCATTCACCGCATCAGTAAACATCCCCGCCTGGCGGGCGTACAGGCCGGCATAGTATTGATTGCGTTCCATGAGCGCCTTGTGGGTGCCTTCCTCCACGATCCGCCCCTTCTCCATGACGATTATGCGATTTGCATTGATCACTGCACTCAGGCGGTGGGCGATGATGATCACGGTGCGTCCCCGGCATATATGGCGCATGTTCCGGTGAATGATACATTCTGATTCGTAATCCAGGGCGCTCGTCGCCTCGTCAAGGATCAGGATCCGCGGATTGGTTACCAGTGCCCGGGCGATGGCTAACCGCTGGCGCTGCCCGCCGGAGAGTGTAGAACCCTTTTCGCCGATCATGGCGTCGTAATTCCCCGGTAACTCCATGATGAATTCGTGGGCACCCGACAGTTTTGCTGCGAGCATGACAAGTTCGACAGGCACGGCAGGATTCGCCAGCGCGATGTTTTCCCGCACCGTACGATTGAACAGAAAATTTTCCTGCAGGACGACACCGATATGGCGGCGCAGCCACAGGGTATCAACCGCTGCAATATCCACCCCATCTACCAGTACCCGACCGCTAAGCGGGACATGCAAGCGCTGGACGAGCTTCGCCAGCGTGCTCTTGCCGCAACCGGAACGGCCGACGATTCCGACGATTTCTCCCGGCCTGATGTGCAGCGAAATATTGCGCAGCACCTCCGGGCCGTCCGGCCGGTAACGGAAACTGACGTCTTCGAAAATAATCCTGCCTTCGATAGTGGTGAGCGAAGTCCGATCGGATGACTGCGCGGGCTCGGGAACGGCATCCAGGATATCCCCGAGCCTTCTGACCGAGATCCCGGCCTGCTGGAAATCCTGCCAGAGTTGCACGAGCCGCAATACGGGGCTGCTGGCCCGCGCGGCCAGCATGTTAAAGGCAACCAGTTGGCCCACGCTAAGATCACCCCTGATCACCTGGCGCGCCCCGAGCCAGAGTATCAGCAGGATGGTGATCTTGTTGATAAAGGACGCGGCCTGGGTGGTGACATTGCCAAGATGGGCGGCTCGGAAACTGGTCTTCACGTAAGCGGCCAGTTGATCTTCCCAGCGCCGCTGGTTCCGGGGTTCAACCGCATTCGCCTTCAGGGTTTCGATGCCGCTGATCGATTCCACCAGGAAGGCATGGTTCTCCGCGCCGCGGGTGAATTTTTCATCCAGTCGCGCACGAAGCAGCGGGGTAACAAAAAACGCAAGCGCCACGTAGCAGGGGATCGCGCCGAGCACGACACATAACAAAACGGGGCTGTAAATGTACATGACCGCAAGAAAAACAACGGTAAAAAGCAGATCGACCACGAGCGTCACAGTGGAGCCGGTGATGAAATTGCGGATGCTCTCGATTTCACGGACACGTGCGACCGTGTCCCCCACGCGGCGCGCCTCAAAATAACCCAGGGGCAGGCGCAGGAGATGCCGGTAAAGATCGGCGCCAAGGGTGACGTCGATGCGGTTTGTGGTATGCGAGAACACGTAGTTGCGCAGGCCGCTCAAGAACACCTCGAACAGGTACACCAGGAACAGGCCGGCAGCGAGCACGTCAAGCGTTGTCAGCCCGCGATGCACCAGCACCTTGTCAATGATCACCTGGAAAAACAGGGGCGTGACCAGGGCAAAAAGCTGGATAAAAAATGAAGCAAGCAGCACCTCGACAAAATACTTCCGGTATTTGAGGACGGATGGGATAAACCAGGAGAAACCGAACGGCTGCAGGTCACGCGGGATATTCGGCCGCCGTGCGAAAAGAATCAGGATGCCCGTCCATATGATCTGCAGGGCCTGTTGATCGAGGAGGATCGGCCCTTGTTCCAACGGATCCTGGACCAGGATCTTGTTTGCCTTCATCCTGGCAAGAATGAAATAACGCCTGTCCTTGTGCAGGGCCATGGCCGGCAGCGGCGTGTGGCCGAGCCGCTGCCAGTCGCTTTTTACTTCCCTTGCTTTCAGTCCGAGCGATTTCGCGGCGCGGATGATCTCTGCTGTGCCAGCAATTCCGTTGTCACAAAACTGGTGCCGCAGGCGGCCGTGATCGGCGGGTATACCGTGAAGGCGGCAGATAATCACGAGGCAGGCGATTCCGGTGTCGATCGTATTGGCACTCCTTGCCATCAACATTATTTCCTGTTAACCGGCAACCATCCCTGTAGTTCATCCCTGAACGTTCAGAGAAGCTGGATCAGGGCTTCCCCGACGTCGGGACAAGCTTAACAGGATCACCGCGCGTAGGAATCATCCCGTTGGGGTATTTTTGGTGAACTTGCGTCCTCTGATTATGGTAGGGCTGCAGGCTAAACGCGGCGTGCTTCAGCGCACGATCTTCGTCATCTTCGACCCTTCCAGCGTCAGGTT
>CAZXGW010000048.1:4006-9701 GCA_964640355.1 uncultured Enterobacteriaceae bacterium | reverse complement strand
AAATCAACGGCGCGCACATGCTTGGTTAGCGCGCCGATGGAGATGAAATCAACACCGGTGGCGGCAATGGCCCGCAGGTTTTCCTTGTTCACGTTGCCGGAGACTTCGAGTTTTGCACGCCCGCCGTTGATTTTTACCGCCCGGTAAAGGTCATCGAGGGTGAAATTATCGAGCAGGATGGTGTTTGCCCCCCCAGCGAGCGCCTGTTCCAGGTCTGCCAGGTTTTCCACTTCGATCTCGACGGGGACATTCTGCTTTTTTGCCTCGCTTAAGGCCGAGATGATGCTTCCCGCCGCGCGGATATGGTTTTCCTTGATGAGGATCGCGTCATACAACCCCATGCGGTGATTTTGCGCGCCACCACAGACCACGGCATATTTCTGTGCAGAGCGCAGGCCGGGAATGGTCTTGCGCGTATCGAGTAGAACCGTTTTATATCCCTTGATCAGCCTCACGTATCCGCGGGTCAGCGTGGCGGTCCCGGACAGGGTCTGGAGGAAATTCAGCGCCGTACGCTCTCCGGTCAGCAGGGGACGCGCCGGTCCGTGAAGATTGCAGATCACCTGGCCGGCAGCAATCTCCCCGCCGTCGGCTGTACGCCATTCGATCCCGATGGCACCGTCCAGTTGCCTGTAGACTTCATCAAACCAGGCCCTGCCGCACAGGATCGCCTCTTCCCGGCAGATCACGCTGGCCAAGGCACTTGTAGAACGGCCAATCAGGCGTGCGGTGAGATCACCCGCGCCAATATCTTCGGCGAGGGCACGCCTGACGATCTCGCGGATGTCATCCGGCAGGGGAACCGGCGGGTCCATTCAGTGTTTCCGGTAATAGTCGTCTTTAAGTTTCCTGGCGAGTCCCACAAGCAGGATCAGGCTCAGCAGGTTGGGAGCCGCCATCAGGATATTGGTGATGTCGGCGATATTCCAGACGAATTTAAGGGGCACGGCCGCGCCGACGATGATGAGGAGCGTATAAACAATGCGGTATGGCAGGACGGCCTGGGCGCCGAACAGGAATTTCGCGCAGCGATCACCGTAATAGGACCAGGCAATCGTGGTCGAATAGGCAAACAGGGCGAGGCTGATGCCGACCACCCAGGCACCGGATGGTCCCAACACCTGGCTGAACGCATAGGCAGTCAAGGCGGCCCCTTCCACGCCGTCAGGGCTCAAAGCCGGCGCCCCGGTCATGATGATGACGAGGCCGGTCAGCGTGCAGATGATGAGGGTATCGATAAACGGCGCCATCATCGCCACCAGCCCGGCCTGCACGGGTTCGTTGGTGCGGGTGGCCGCCATGGCCATGGGGGAAGAGCCCAATCCCGCCTCGTTGGAAAAGAGACCGCGCGCCACGCCCCAGCGCATGGCCTCGCCAATGGCCGCGCCGCCCACCGCCCAGGGGTTCATCGCGTAATTGATGATTGTCCCCAGGGCCGCCGGTATCTCGGCGGCGTGATGGAAAATCACGATCAGGCCCGCACCCAGGTAAATCAGGACCATTAGCGGGACGAGGGTGGAAGCGACCGTGGCGATCCGCCTGACGCCGCCGATGATGACGACACCGACCAGGGCGGCCATCACCGTGCCGGCTGTCCAGGCATGATCCGCCAGCTCGGGCCAGATGAACTCCAGACCGTCGAGCACTGAATTCGCCTGCACCATGTTGCCGATGCCGAAAGACGCCACCATGGCACAGGCGGCGAACAGGATCGCCATCCGGTTCATTTTCAGACCATGAAGCAAGGTATACATCGGGCCGCCCGAGATCTCACCGTCGGGCCCTATTTCCCGGAACCTGAGGGCCAGCGTACATTCAGTGAATTTCGTCGCCATGCCGATGGCCGCGGTCACCCACATCCAGAACAGGGCACCGGGGCCGCCGAAGGAGATGGCCGTGGCGACGCCGGCGATATTGCCGGTACCCACCGTGGCGGAGAGTGCGGTGGACAGGGCCTGAAAGGCACTGACTTCGCCACGGTCATCACCCAGGCTGTGGCGTTTTATGAGGCTGAGGGAATCGCGGAATCCGTGGACCTGGACAAATCCAAGGCGAACGGTGAGGTAAACGCCGGTACCGAGAAAAAAAATCAGGGTCAGCGGATTGCCCCACAGCAGACCGGCCAGTCTTCCGGAGGCTTCCGTGAACGTGACTATGAATTCTGACATGATCCCCCCTGTATTCCGTCAATAAACCGGTGTTGATGCGATAACCCGTCTTACTCCTCGAATACAAGACGCAGGCCGGCGAACAGGTGGCGTTTGTCCGCCTGATAGTAATTCCGGAAGCTCGGGCGCCTGATTTGAGGGCGGGTGTAACGGCTGCCGCCTTTCAGGGTGTAGTGGTGGCCATCGAAATAGGGCAGCGAATAGCCGTCATAGGGAAAGGCCCGGAAACCCGCATAGGGATGAAACGTGTTCCGGCACCATTCCCAAACCCGGCCGGCCTCGTCCAGCAAACCCGCACGGCAGGCGGCCTCCCACTCATATTCGTCAGGCAACCTGGCGCCGGCCCAGGCGGCAAACGCCGACGCTTCGTGATGGCAGATCCCGTACACGGGATCAGCCGGCGCAAGGACACAGGGGCCGTCTGCCGTCACGCCATACCAGTTGCCGGCCGGGTCCCTGCGCCAGTATTCCGGTTGGGTAATGGCATGATCCTCACGCCACTGCCTCCCCGCTACCGTCCAGAAGGCGTCTTCGGCATAACCCCCGTCCTCCATGAATTCCAGGTATTCACTGTTGCTGACAGGACGGCGGGCAATACGAAAATCCCGGATCGCCATTTCATGGCGGGGATATTCGTTGTCGTAGGGAAGAAGATCGTCCTGCGCGCCGATACGGCTGCCTCCCTGGTTGAAGAGTCGCGCGGCGCGATCCAGCGGTGTGCTTTTCAGCGCTGATCCGGGTGCCGTCCCGGACGCTTTATGCAAAGCGGCCTGGGCCCGGATCATCTGGATGGTTTCGTAATGCTGCGCGTAATGCTGGATCAGGAAATGGACGAGAAAATTGTTGCGCATCAGTCCGGAGGGATCAGGCCGGTTGTCGTGCTTGAGCAATTTGATGTTTTCCTCCTGCGAGGCAACTGTCCAGGCGCACAGCCGGTCTTGAGCGGGGAGCGTCTGGCCGCGGCCGGCCTTGCAGGACAACTCCGGAAGGTAAAGGGATTTCAGTTTCTCATCCGGCGGGCCCAATCCCAGCCAGGCTTCGCGGATCCAGTAGTTTTCCGTGTAGATGCAATGGCCGATGTGCCAGCCCAAAGGGCTCAGGTCGGGATGGTACTGGCGGCGGTAATCGGTTTTCGCTTCAAGGCACAGATCCCGAATGAGCCTTTGGAACTGCCGGAGTTGTTCAAGCAGCGGATCGGGGATCACAGCGCCCTCAATTCAGGTGCGTGTTCACCGGATAACACGATAAGGCTGTGCTCGGGGATCGCCTGCCATTCCGGGTCCGGCGTCAGGCGTTCTGAAGCGATCACCGAAGCGCCCGGGTAGAGACTGTCATTCCGGCTGTAATACAGGGTGGGACACGGGCCGTTTACCGCGTGCCGTACGGCGTAGAGTTTCTTACCATCGCCGAGGACGAAGTTGAGATACGCGGTGGTGTCCGGGCAGAGATTGGTGAAATCATCGAGGGCCCTGCGCAAAGCGTCGGCCAGATCGTAACTTTCCCCGTCGCAATGCTGGCGGTAAAGGGCGAACAGGTATTCGGAGTCCGTGTTGCCGCCAATACCGGCCTGGATCTCGGGGCGCAGGTGCCGGTGAAACCGCGTTCTTGCACCGGAAGTGAAATTTTCAATAAAACCGTTGTGCATGAACAGAATCCTGCCTGAGGCGAAGGGCTGGGTATTGGCAACGCCCGTGTGTTGTCCCGGGGTCGCGCTGCGGACGTTGGCCATCCAGAGATGACTGGTTAATGATTCAGACAGGCCCGCCAGGTTCACATCCGCCCAGATCGGCCCGGTATACACGTAGGTTGCGGCATTGCCCTTATCCGGGTACCAGCCAAAGCCGTACCCGTCCGCGTTCAGTACCGCTTCCGTCATTTCCCGGGGCGCCCAGGCCTGCCTGACCAGGCTGTGGGGCGGGTCGATCAGAAAGCGCTTCAGCAGCAGGCGCGGGCCGAGGTAGGCGGCAAGACGGCACATGGTTTTATCATTAGAATACGGGTATGCAGCAACGGTTGGTCCGGCGTACGGCTATAAGCCTAACATGTAACCATCCCGCGTAAACATCAACATTGCCTCCGGAACCTCACTTAACACTTGATCGCAACGCCGATTGGCTGCTGGGTATCAGGCGGGTCATTTCGCCGAACCGTGATCAGAGGCCGGTCAACACGGAGATCGACCTGCTCGTCATCCATGCGATCAGCCTGCCGCCCGGGGAATTCGGCGGCGGCTATATTGATCTGCTGTTCACGAATTCACTGCCGGCGGATGCACATCCGTATTTCTCCGGGATCGCCGGATCGAGGGTGTCAGCGCACGTACTCATTGATCGGGCGGGCAATCTCACCCAGTATGTCCCGTTCAGTGACCGCGCCTGGCATGCCGGTGCCTCGGAATTCCGGGGGCGCAATCACTGCAATGATTTCTCCATCGGCATCGAACTGGAGGGCTGCGATGATCAACCGTATACTGGGGCGCAATATCTCATGCTCGCCAGGCTGACAAAAACGCTGCAGGCCCGCTGGCCGGCCATCACCAGGACCCGCATCGTCGGCCATTGTGATATCGCACCGGGAAGAAAAACCGATCCCGGACCGAAGTTCGACTGGGCGCGTTATTTTCATTTGCTGGACGGTGGCGAGCGCTGACGTGAAGGCGCCGGAATGACCCTTATTCTCATCCTGCTTGCTATCGCGGTTGAGCATTACGCCGGCGTAACGGAAAACCTCCGCCGCTTCGGCTGGCTGGAGGAATATATCCGCTGGCTGGAAAACCGCCTTGCCCGGCATCCTTTATGGAATGGGCCGGCGGGAGTCGTTATTACCCTGGCGGGCCCACTGGCCGGCGTCCTCCTGGCGGGCTGGGGGCTGACCGCCCTGTTTTACCCACTGGGTCTTCTGTTTTCCCTCGCTGTTCTCCTCTACAGCCTCGGTCCCGGTTATCTGAACCGCGAGCTCAATGGCTACCTCGATGCCCTGCAAAATGACGATGAAGCCAGGGTTGAGATCCTGGCGCGGCAGTTTTCATATACTGGCGCCGCCGTGCCCGATGAACAGGACATCATCGAAGGCATTCTTATCCAGTCGAACGAGAAACTTTTCGGCGTGCTGTTCTGGTTTGTCATCCTCGGCCCGTTTGGCGCGATGTTATACCGGCTCACCGGCGTGCTGCGGGAAAAACGGGATGACATTCATGGCGGCTACGCGGATTCGATCCGCGACCTCCATGACCTTCTGAACTGGCCCGCGGCACGCCTCCTGGCCCTCGGCAACGCCCTGAGCGGAAGCATGGTGGATGCCATCGAGGGCTGGCGCGAGGTTGAGAGCCAGTCGCTCGCCGTCAACGAGGCGGTGATCAGAAACAGCGGGCTCGGGGCGCTGAATTATCGCGCTGCCGTAACAGAAGAGGATGATACCGCGGCCGATGATCGCGGTTACTGGATTGCCTCCGTCCAGGGACTTCTCAACCGGACGCTGGTCATCTGGCTGACGGTGCTGGGGTTGATGACGATCGCCGGGTGGCTGTC
>CAZXGW010000048.1:0-3906 GCA_964640355.1 uncultured Enterobacteriaceae bacterium | reverse complement strand
ATATTCCTGGACGCCCATCAACCGCAGACCGTTTTCGCCGGCTACGAGAACACTGTCCCCCTCGTACCAGTCTCCGAGCACGTAACGTCTCGCCTTTTGATCATCGAGGAGGAATTCTTGTACACCCTGCCTGTGGGTGTGACCATGGATTAGATCATGGACCCTGTATTTGCGCATGGTCTTTTCAACAGTCGCCTGGTGCACATCAACGATTGATGGTGGTTTGCCGGGCGCCGTGCCGCGGGTCATGCCCCGGATCCCGTGCCAGATCCTCCGGCGCAGGACAAACGGGACGGTCAGAAACAGGTTGATAGTGAAGCGGTTGTTCACGATGCGCCGGTAGATCTGGTACTTGATGTCGCCGGTGCAAAGCGTATCGCCGTGCATCAACAGCAGCTTTTTCCCGCCCAGTTCAACCACGGTGGGATCGTCTATCAACTTGCCGCCCGTTTTTGCCGCGAAGTTCCGGCCAAGCAGGAAATCACGGTTGCCCCGCATGATGAACAGGGAGCCGCCTGCGCGGGTAAAATCCGCGAGCGCCGAAATTATTTCGGGGTGCGGCGGTGTGTCATCATCGTCGCCCGCCCAGGCTTCGAACAGGTCACCCAGGATGTACAAGGTGCCCTGCCTGCCGGCGGCCTCTTGCAGCAGTTTTATGAACAACGCCAGTTTTCCCGGCCTCCCGCTGCAAAGGTGCAGGTCGGAGACGAACAGTGCGGGCATGGACGGAGGAGGCAGGACGGTGAACGGGATCGCCGTCTATTCCTCGATCACTTCCGCTTTTTCAATCAGGACAATTTCTTCAGGTACGTCCTGGTACCCCGAGCGGGTGGTGGTTTTGACATCCTCTATCTTTTCCACGACGTCCATGCCGTCCACGACCTTGCCGAACACGCAGTATCCCCAGCGGTCATCCGTTTCCGCGGAAAAGTCGAGGAAGGCGTTGTCGGTCGTATTGATGAAAAACTGGGCGCTGGCGGAGTGAGGGTCGGAGGTGCGGGCCATGGCGACCGTTCCCCAGAGATTGCTCAGGCCGTTGTTTGCTTCATTCCTGATTGGCGGTTTTGTCGGCTTTTCTTTCATGTTCCGGTCCAGGCCCCCGCCCTGGATGACAAAATCCTCAACCACCCGGTGGAATATCGTGCCGTTGTAATGCCCGCTTCTGACGTAGGAAACGAAATTTTCCACTGTCCGCGGCGCCCTTTTGGCGTCCAGTTCAAGGGTTATACCGCCCAGTTTCGTGACAAGTTGCACCTTCATGCCGCCCTCCGCGTTTCAGAGTTTGTTCAATACAGGCGTGAACACTGCCCCTGCATTTTTATATGATAGTGGCTTTACTGCGGCACACAAGGTAAACCCGGAATAATTTCGCTTCAACTTCGGAACCCGGAAATATTCAGGGAAGTACCGGGTCCAGCTCGCGGCTTCCTGCCCGGCGATTGCCGGGAATTTGCCGTGTACCTGGTCACCGTTCGATAACGCCGGGCGTCGCCTTGATGCATGCAGGCCCGGCGTCCCGCATATCCTTGCGAGGAGGAGCCGGCTGCGCCGTTTACGCGGTGAGACGACTTTTTCAGCAGCCACTTTATTTTCTTTGTGGGGCCACGGGCTTTTCGTTAACATGCGCGCCGGTAACCCTGAAACAGACTCCCTGAATGCTGACCATCTATAACAGCCTGACCCGCAGGAAAGAGGAATTCCGGCCCATTGAAGCCGGCAGGGTGCGCATGTACGTGTGCGGCATGACCGTTTATGACTACTGCCACATGGGCCATGCCCGCGTGATGGTGGTATTCGACATGGTGGCGAGGTACCTGCGCGCGCGCGGCTACGATGTGACCTACATCCGGAACATTACCGATATCGATGACAAGATCATCAGGCGCGCCGGCGAAAGCGGCGAGTCCATCGGGGACCTGACGGAAAGGTACATCGCCGCCATGCGTGAAGATGCCGCCGCGCTGGGACTCGAGCCGCCCAGCGGCGAACCCCGGGCCACGGAACATATTGACCAGATACTCGGGTTGATCGGAAAGTTGCTGGAGAACAACGCCGCCTATGTCGCGGAAAACGGGGATGTCTATTTTGACGTGAGCAACTTCCCGGCCTACGGGAAGTTGTCCGGCAAGCAGCCGGATGAATTGCGCGCCGGTGCGCGCGTCGAGATCCAGGAGGCCAAGGACGATCCGCTGGATTTCGTGCTGTGGAAGTCATCCAGGGCCGGCGAGCCGAGCTGGGATTCACCATGGGGGCCGGGACGGCCGGGCTGGCACATCGAATGTTCCGCCATGTCCATGCATTGCCTCGGCGAGCATTTTGACATACACGGCGGCGGGCAGGACCTGCAGTTTCCCCACCATGAAAACGAGATCGCCCAGTCCGAGAGCGCCACCGGCAGGCCGTTTGTCAACGTGTGGATGCATAACGGGTTCGTGCGGGTGGAGGACGAAAAGATGTCCAAATCGCTCGGGAATTTTTTTACCGTGCGCGAGGTGATGGAACAGTTCCGGCCCGAGGAAATCCGGTATTTCATTCTTTCCAGCCATTACCGGAGTCCCCTGAATTATTCCCTGGAAAATCTGGGCGAGGCCAGGGCTGCCCTGTCGCGTCTTTATACCGCCCTGAGGGATGCCGCGGCAGACGGGGTGGACGTGGATGCCGAATTTACGGACAGGTTCAATGCGGTAATGGACGATGATTTCAACACGCCGAAAGCAATGGCCGTACTGCACGAGATCGCCCACGAGATAAATCGCCTTGACGATACCGCATCCCCCCGTGCCAAATCCCTTGCCGCCACCCTAAAGAGGCTTGGCGGGGTGCTGGGCCTGCTGCGGGAACCGCCCGTGAAATTTCTTCAAAGCGGGACCGGCCGGGGTGCCGGGAAACTGACCGGCAGCGAAATAGAAAGCCTGATTGAAAAGCGCAACCGGGCGCGCCGGGAAAAAAATTTCAACGAAGCCGACCGGCTGAGAGCCCTGCTCGCCGAGCAGGGTGTTCACCTGGAAGATACTGCGAGCGGAACTACCTGGAGGCGAGAATAGTCCAACTGCCCTGAATTGACGCTCCCATACCCGCCGCGTATCATCGCATCTCCGAACGAAGTGTAAAGCGAAAAGTAGCAAGTAAAAAGTCTGAAAAGAATAATACGTTCAGCTTTTCACTTGCTACTTTCTACTTTTAACTGATTTCGGGGCATAGCGCAGCCTGGTAGCGCACCTGCTTTGGGAGCAGGTGGTCGTGGGTTCAAATCCCTCTGCCCCGACCAATTCAGTGGAAAGGGAAAAGTGAAAAGTGGAAAGAGAGTGGGGCCGTCTTCTTTATACTTTTCACTTTTAACTTTTTACTGATTCGCGCCTGTAGCTCAACTGGACAGAGCACCGGCCTTCAGGCAGTGGCATCCGCCACGCTCAGGAGCCTCTGCGGGGAAACACAACCTGCAGAGTGCACCATACTGTAACGGGGAAGCCTCACCCATGCCGATCGCATGGCTGGTAATCCCGTGGAAACCGTCAAGGGATCCGTAGAGACTATACGTATGGCACCTGAAATGGTGAAGAGATAGTCCAGACCACAAACTCGATATCGAGGCTGCGAAAGCAGTAGCGGGTAAGCTAAGCCGGGGGTTGCAGGTTCGAGTCCTGCCAGGCGCACCAAAATACAGTGAAAATTTCAAGGTAAAAAGTTCAAAGACACGGTCTTTCACTTTGAACTTTTCACTTATTACTGGTTTTATTATGGTGAGCGTAGCTCAGTTGGGCGAAGCGGAAGAGAAAAAGGTCCTGTGGACCTTTTTCCCGCTGAGCGCCTCAACAGGGATGTTGAGGCCGGTGGTTACCGAGGCTGAAGTGCTGCGCCAGGGAAGGCAGGTACAGGTTCTGATTATGGTGAGCGTAGCTCAGTTGG
>CAZXGW010000047.1:0-9895 GCA_964640355.1 uncultured Enterobacteriaceae bacterium | reverse complement strand
TCGGGCAACGCCTGCGCCATGCACAGCGTGCTGTAGCCGGTGAAGACGCCGATTTCGATGATACGTTCCGCTTTCATCAGTCGCACCAGCAGGGCCATGAACTGCCCCTGTTCCGGTGCGATCTGCATCATGGCGAGGGGATGGGTGGCCGTGGCCTCCCGCAATTCGCGCTGGACGTCCGTTTCCCGGAGCGAAACGGACAGCAGATAGGTGTACACGTCATCCGTGAGCTTCAGGGTCGTTCTTGACATAATGGCCGTTTAAACAGCGGATTGGTCAAACCGGAACCCGGAAAACCGCGTACAGGACCCGATGCAGGAACCGATTGTACTCAAACAGCAACATGAGAACCATGTCGCGCTGATACAGTTCACGGATACGCATATTCAGGCCGGCGAGGGACCGCACTTTGAGGGGATTGATACCGCCGCGTCGCTGGCACAGGTGATCGATCACGCGAAGCGGCATCACTGGCCGCCCGACGCCGTGCTGATGACCGGCGACCTGGCACACGAGCCGGACGCCCCGGCCTACGAACGGCTGCTGAACCTGTTAGCTGGCATCGATCGCCCGGTGTTCTGCCTGCCCGGCAATCATGATGCGCCTGACATCATGCACCGTTTGCTCCGCACGGCTCTCATCAGCACGGCGAAAACCATCCTCGCCGGAAACTGGCTCATCATCCTGCTCGATACCTGCCTGCCGGGATCGGAAGCCGGCTATCTGGATGAAGAGGAACTGGCGTTGCTTGACAGCCGGCTGGACGGTTATCGCGACCGGTATGCGCTGATCTGCCTCCATCATCAACCCGTGCCGATCGGCAGTCCGTGGATGGACAGGATGGGCCTCACGAACGCCGATGCCCTGTTCGCGATTACAGACAGGTACAACCAGGTCCGGGGAATCCTGTGGGGGCATGTCCACCAGGAATTCATGACATGGCTCGGCGATGCGCTGTTGCTGGCCAGTCCGTCCACCAATGTCCAGTTTGCCCCCGGCGCGGAAAGCTACCGCCGCGATGACAAGCGTCCGGGTTACCGGCTCCTCCGCCTGACAACAGCGGGGGCGATCGCTACCGAGGTCATCAGGATCTAACTAAAGGGGTCAGAGCCCTTTTCCCTCACTCCAGGGAAAAGGGCTCTGACCCCTTTACTAGCGGGTTACCTTGTTGCGCAGATAGACAGGGGCCGCTTGTTCAGGCGAGAGAATCTCGCCTTTTCTGAATGCTTCTACTGCCAGCACGGCCACGTCGACGGCGGAAGGATAACGGTCAGCATCGTAGCCCGCCAGTTGCTGTCCCAAGTGCCGGGAAAGCCGGTCGCCATGCCGTAACCAGCCGGTACCGGCGCCGAAACACCGGGCGTTCTCCGGCACGCGGACATCGTCCGGCGCGCATACGCACTCTTCTCCTTCCAGCATGGCGTGTTCCCGGATGCGGTAGCAGCCGTAATAGAGTTCTCCCATGCGCGCGTCGATGGCCGCCAGGATATGCTCGCCATTGTTTTTTGCACCCTCCGCCAGGGCGGCAAGCGATGAAACAGCGACGAGCGGCAGGCCGCTGGCAAAGGCCAGCCCCTGGGCCACGCCCGCGGCGATGCGCACGCCCGTGAAGGAACCCGGACCCCGGCCAAAACCGATCGCATCCAGTTGATCCAGGGTTAACCGCGCCTCCAACAATACGGCGTCGATCATCGGCAGGATCAGTTCCGCGTGACGCCGCGGTGCCAGATCGAAACGGGACGTGATATCGCCGTCCCGGTACAGCGCGGCGGAACACGCCTCCGTGGAAGTGTCAAGCGCAAGAAGTTTCATGCCGGTAATCCGTGTATGTCGAATAACCTGGAGGCATTATGGCACAGGCACGGGGGATCAGGCGGCGGATCATGATTGGGTTATAATGACGGCCCATGTTCAAACCTTACGAAGCGTTTATCGGCTTGCGTTATGTGCGCGCAAAGCGGCGCAATCATTTCATTTCCTTTATTTCGATGACGTCGATGCTGGGCGTTGCGCTGGGCGTGCTGGCGCTAATTACCGTATTGTCGGTGATGAACGGTTTTGAAAAGGAACTGACTGATCGGATCCTGGGCATGGCATCGCATGCCACGATTGTCTCCCGCGACAGGACATTTTCCGACTGGCGGGATCTTGCCGAAAAAATCGATCACCATCCTTCAATCAAGGGCATCGCGCCCTATTTCCAGGCGGAGGGCATGCTGGTTTACGCGGGCAACGTCAACGGTACGGTAGTCCGCGGCATCCTGCCCGAGGAGGAGCCCAAGGTCTCCGTCATCGCGGAACGCATGGTGGCCGGCAGCTTCGACGGCCTGCGCGCAGGACGGTTCGACATGATCATCGGCGCGGAACTGGCGAGGGCCCTCGGCGCGGGCATCGGCGACAAGATCACCCTCGTCGCGCCGCAAACGAACGTCACCCCGGCGGGCATCATGCCGCGTCTCAAACAGTTCACGGTCGCGGGTATCTTCGAGATCGGCATGCACGAATTCGACAGCGCGCTGGCGCTGATACACCTTGATGACGCCAGGCGGCTGTTCAGGAACCACGGCGCGGCGGGACTCCGGCTCAGGACAGACGATATCTTCAGGGCGCCTGAAATCAGCCGCGAGATACTGAAGGACCTGCCCGGCCAGTACTGGGTGGTGGACTGGACACAGCGCCATGCGAATTTTTTCCGCGCGCTCAGGACGGAAAAGACCGTCATGTTCGTAATCCTCACGCTGATCGTGGCGGTGGCGGCGTTCAATATCATTTCCACCCTGGTGATGGTCGTCACCGACAAGCAGGCGGATATCGCGGTGCTCAGGACGATCGGCGCGAGCCCCGGCAGCATCATGAAGATCTTCATCATCCAGGGCGTGGTCATCGGTGTCGTGGGCATCGTGCTCGGCGTCATCGGCGGGGTATGGCTGGCCTCGAACGTGGAAACACTGGTCCCGGCCATCGAGGAATTCTTCCACGTGAAATTCCTGTCCCCGGATGTCTATTACATCAGCGAACTCCCCTCGGATATGCACTGGGAAGACGTTTTGATCATCAGCTTCGTGGCATTCATGTTCTGCCTCCTGGCCACTCTGTACCCTGCCTGGCGGGCGGCGAAGACACACCCCGCCGAGGCACTGCGTTATGAATAATCCCGCGGTTATCAGCAGCCACGGTCTCGAGCGCACCTTCAGCGACGCCGGCCTGCAGGTGGAGGTGCTGCAGGGCGTCGACCTCGAGGTCAACGAAGGCGATCGCATTGCCATCGTGGGGGCGTCGGGGTCGGGCAAGAGCACCCTGCTGCATCTGCTGGCCGGCCTGGACCTTCCCACCGGGGGCGAGATCCGCATATCAGGCAGGTGTTTTTCAAGCCTGTCCGAAGCGGAGCGCGGCGTGATCCGCAACAGAACATTGGGATTTATCTACCAATTACATCATCTGTTGCCGGAATTCACCGCGCTTGAAAACGTCGCGATGCCCCTCCTGATCGGTGAAAATGAGGCCGGGGCGGCGCAGGAGGCCGCGGCGGAGATCCTGGGCCGGGTAGGGTTGGGTAACCGGCTGCAGCATAAACCGGGCGAATTGTCCGGCGGCGAGCGCCAGCGCGCGGCCATCGCCAGGGCCCTGGTGGGCCGGCCCAAATGCGTACTCGCCGATGAACCGACCGGCAACCTGGATGAACACACGGCGGACCAGGTGTTCAATATCATGCTCGAACTGAACCACGCTATCGGCACCGGCCTCGTCATGGTGACTCACAATATGCATCTGGCGGCCAGGATGGACCGGATCTATGAACTGCACGGCGGGAAACTGCATGAACGCGGCGCGCGGCAATAGGCGGACCGTGCAGGGCGAAATGGCGGCTACGCGGTATCCCCCCCGCCGTTGTTTTGTTTGTCCCGGCGCAGGCGCCGCTCTTCCCATTTGCGAACAAGCGACAGCCGCCACAGCAATCTAACGGCGGTATAACCGGCTGCCGCACTGAGTGTGCCGAGTATGGCACAGCCCAGGACCAGCGGCTCCCAGATGTGTATGAAGGTCTCCGAAAACCACAGGAACGAGAATTCGAAGGCGATGTTTTTCACCGGCACATTCAGCAGCGAGCTTCCAATCGTGTAGGCAAGGAAAAACAGCGGCGTGAAGGTCAGCGGGTTGGTGATGAAGGCAAACACGACCGCCAACGGGAGGTTCACGCGCAGCAGGATGGCCGCCGCCGCCGCGATGAGCACCTGGACCGGCAGGGGGATGAAGGCACAGAACAGGCCTACCGAGACTCCCCCGGCCGAAGAATGCCGGTTCAAGTGCCAGATATTCGGGTCGTGCAGCAGGATGCCCAGGAAACGCAGGTGCCTGTGGTCCTGAAAGACGTGGCGTTCAGGAAGATGGCGCTTGATGAATGTCCTGAGACTCATTCGGGGTACCGGTAGCAAAAAAGGCGCTATTATAGCCGCACGATCCGGCATCTCGTGAATAGCCGCGGTGGCGGCGATTATGCCGCGAAAGGGATTGACACGGAGCATTTGTCATGCGTGCAGGGACGTTCGCATTTCTGGCAGGCATTTTGACGGTTCTGCTGTTCCGGGAACTGCCCCCTTCCTCCCTGCTGTGTGCTTTCCCCGGTGTTTTGATCTGCCTGTTGTACCGATCGCCCTGGCTCCGAGTGCCGGCCTGCCTCCTGTGCGGGCTGTTTTGGGCCCTGCTGCGCGCGGAGATTATCCTCTCTCACGGCCTCGACAGGGAGATTGAGGGCAAGACCCTGAAGGTCACCGGCCAGGTGCAATCGCTGCCGGTGGAGCGGGATGAGAAAGTGCAGTTTGATTTCCGGATCGAGGCCATCACGGACGCGGCGGGCCGTGCCTGGCCCAGCCCGGAGCGGGTCAGGCTGAACTGGCACCGGCCGCACCCGCGGTTAATCCCCGGCGAACGCTGGCAATTGGCCGTGCGCCTGAAACGGCCTTACGGCTTCATGAATCCAGGGGGCTTTGATTACGAGCGTTGGCTGTTTCAGCACCGCATCCGGGCCACGGGGTATGTCGTTGCCAGTGCCGGCAATGCCCCCCTCGGACGGGTCACCGGCCAGCCCGTCAACCGGATCCGTCATGGCTTGCGCGAGGCCATCGGTGACCGGCTCGAGGACCATCCTTATCGGGGCCTGGTGACCGCCCTCAGCATTGGCGATCGCAGCCAGGTGCCGCCGTTGCAGAAAGACACCCTCGTGGTCACCGGCACGAACCACCTGCTGGCGATATCCGGGTTGCATATCGGCCTGATCGCCGGGCTGGTATTTTTCCTGGCGCGGCGCTTGTGGCCGGTGTGCGGGACGCTGGCACTCCGCCTGTCCGCGCCGGCGTTTGCCGCCCTGGCCGCAATGCAGGCGGCCCTGATCTATGCCGCGCTCGCCGGTTTTTCGATACCCACCCAGCGCGCCCTGATCATGCTCGCCACGATTATGTGGTCGGTATTCAGTTACCGGCGATACGCCTGCACGGACGTCATACTCCTCGCCCTGCTCCTGGTGTTGATCGCGGATCCCTTTGCCGTCATGGCTGCCGGCTTCTGGTTGTCTTTTGGCGCCATCGCCGTCATCGCTTACGGCATGTCCTGCCGGCCGGGTGCGGCCGGCGCCTTGAGGCGCTGGGGCCGGGTGCAGGTATACGTGGCTGCCGGGCTGATGCCCCTGATGCTGCTCTGGTTTCAGCAGGTCCCGGTGCTGGGCATTCCCGCCAACCTTGTGGCCGTGCCCTGGGTCAGCCTGGTCGTCGTGCCGCTGGCCCTGGCCGGCACCCTGTTGACCGGTGCCTGGTCCTTCCTGGCGAGTCTGTGCCTGGAGGCGGCCGCGGACGCGCTGGCGCTGTTATGGCCTTTCCTGTCATGGCTTGCACAGCAGGAGATCGCCCTCTGGAAGGGGCCTGTTCCGCCGGTGGCGGGCCTGTTGGCCGGTGTCGCCGGTGTGCTCATCCTGTTGCAACCCTTTGGCCTGCCGGGACGATGGCTTGGGCTGATCGGTCTGCTGCCGCTGATCACGCCCCGTGTTCCCCAACCGGCGGAAGAGGAACTGTGGTTCACCCTGCTGGACGTAGGACAGGGCTTGTCGGCAGTGGTGCGGACTCGCCACCATACGCTGGTTTACGATACCGGTGCGAGATTCAGTGAACATTTCAACGCCGGTGACGCGGTGCTGGTCCCGTACCTGCGCAATGCCGGAGTGGACCGCGTGGATGTCCTGGTCATCAGTCATGGTGACAATGATCATGCCGGTGGAACAGCCCCCCTGTTGTCGGCGTACGCAGTGGACACGGCATTGACCAGCGTACCGGACAAACTTGATTTCCCCCGCGCGGTAACCTGTCGCGACGGCCAGTCATGGACGTGGGACGGGGCGGTGTTCCGGGTACTCCATCCCGACGATCCGGCCGGATACAGCAGCAACAACCGGTCCTGCGTATTGAAAGTCGATCTTGCCGGACACTCGATTCTGTTAAGCGGCGATATCGAAAAGGACGCGGAGTACCGGCTGGTGAGAAAATTCAGGAGCCGCCTGACATCGTCGCTATTGGTCGCTCCGCATCACGGCAGCAAATCATCCTCCAGCGCGGAATTTATCACGGCCGTCAATCCGGTGACGGTGCTCTTTCCCGCCGGATATCGCAATCGATTCAATTTCCCCAATAGGGATATAATAGGCAGGTATGCGTCCCGCGGTATCGGGATATATACCACTGCCCGTGATGGTGCGATATCCGTCAAAGTAACATCCTCCGGAATGACCTTTGCCACGCACCGGCGGACGGGAAAGCGGTTCTGGCATACAGAATTCTGATCATGATCGGCAATTAAGGGGGTCCGGGTGCTGGAACTGGTGAAAGCGGGCGGCTGGGTGATGTGGCCCATATTACTGTGTTCCGTGCTCTCCCTCGCCATCGTGGCGGAGCGCTTCTGGTCCCTGCGGAAAAAACGCATTGTCCCCAGGAACCTGGTGGCCAGGGTATGGCAATGGGAAAAGGTCGGCCACCTCGATGACAGGCGCATCAATGCCCTGCGGATGGGTTCGCCGCTCGGGAGGATACTCGCGGCTGGTCTGGTCAACCGTCGGCATGAACGCGAAGTCATGAAAGAGAGCATCGAGGAGGTTGGCCGGCACGTGGCCCATGAACTGGAGCGGTTCCTGAATACCCTCGGGACCATTGCCTCCATCACCCCGCTGCTGGGGCTGCTCGGCACGGTGCTGGGCATGATCAAGATCTTTTCGGTGATCACGACGCACGGCGTTGGCGATCCCAGCATTCTCGCGGAAGGAATAGCGGAGGCGTTGATCACGACGGCCGCGGGCCTGACCGTGGCCATCCCCACCCTGATGTTTCACCGCTATTTCCGCGGCAAGGTGGACGAGCTTGTCGTCACCATGGAGCAGGAAGCCCTGAAAATGATTGAAGTCATGCAGGGACTGCGGGAAAAGGAAGGTACCGGCGAGAGAAACAACTGATCATGAATTTCCAGCCCGAGCGGAAAGAAGACGTTGAGCTGAACATCACACCGCTGATCGACGTGGTGTTTCTCCTGCTGATTTTCTTCATGATCACCACAACCTTCGAACGGGAGTCCGAGCTCAGCATCACCCTGCCTGAGGCCAGCCGGGAAGTGTCCGAAGCGAAACCGGACGCTATCAGGGTCTCCGTAGACGCCCGTTCGCGCGTCTATGTCAACGATCAGGCCCTGCTGAATACGCGGACGACGACGATCAAGGAGGCGATTGACAAGGTACTGGGCGACCTCCGGGATGTGCCGGTTATCATCAGCGCCGATGCCGAGGCAACGCACCAGATTGTGGTCAATGTCATGGACGCGGCCAGGCAACTGGGACTCGTCAAAATCACGTTCGCCACCAGGACGGTAGAAGAGGAAAGTTGACTGCACGGGAAACGGATGCCCGCCACCTTCGCCATCCCCGCCATGCTGACGCCTGAATTTGTCGAGGAGCTCTGGTACGGCCGGCATCCGGCCTCGCTGCTGCTTGCCCCCCTGGGATGGGCGTACCGGTTTTGTATATCATCGCGCCGCCTCGCCTATGCAACGGGGCTGATCCCGATCCAGCGCATGCCGGGGCCGGTCATCGTCGTAGGCAATCTCACCGTGGGCGGGTGCGGCAAAACGCCGCTGGTGATCTGGCTCGCGAATTTTCTCAAGAACAGCGGCTTTCGCCCGGGCATTGTCAGCCGGGGTTACGGTGGGACAGCCCGGCACTGGCCGCAGCAGGTCAGGCCGGACAGCGATCCAGGTACGGCGGGTGACGAACCGGTACTCATCGCCCGGCGGACAGGCTGCCTGGTGGCCGTTTCTTCGGACCGCTGTGCCGCGGCAAGAGGATTATTCGAGCATGCCGGGTGCGACGTCATCATCAGCGACGACGGCCTGCAGCATCTCGCGCTTGGAAGGGACATCGAGATCGTGGTCGTTGATGCCGTAAGAAGATTCGGTAACGGACGCTGCCTGCCCGCAGGCCCGCTTCGGGAACCCGCAAAGAGACTGAAAAAGGCCGATATGGTGGTCACCAACGGCCTGCCCTGGCCCGGCGAATTCGGGATGGATTACGTCGCGCGGTCGCTGCATTTTCTCGCGGATGACACGAGAACATGCGAACTGTCGGCCTTTGCGGGCAAGACGGTACATGCCGTGGCCGGCATCGGTTTCCCGGCAAGGTTTTTCAGCCTTCTGCGCCGTTACGGCCTCCAGGTCAGGGAACACGCTTTCCCCGATCATCACCGGTTCAGGCGCGATGACATACGGTTTAACGACGATCTGCCGGTGGTGATGACCGAAAAAGATGCAGTAAAATGCTTTGGCCTGGCGGGCGACAGGCACTGGTACCTGCCGATTGACGTCAGAATGGACAATACGTTTGAACACCGATTTTCCATGCTGTTGAAGGAAGCCATCCATGGACAAGAAACTGCTTGAGATACTGGTCTGCCCCGTCACCAAGGGACCGCTGATCTACGACAAGGAAAAACAGGAACTGATCTCCCGATCCGCTCGCCTTGCCTATCCGATCCGGGACGGCATTCCAGTCATGCTTGAAGACGAAGCGCGCACGCTGTCCGACGAGGAGCTGGAAAAGCTGCCGAAGTGACGGTCGCGTTCAAGGTCATCATACCCGCGCGCTATGCTTCGACGCGGTTTCCGGGGAAGGTGTTGGCGGAGATCGGCGGCAAATCCCTGCTTGAGCACGTTTATAATACGGCAGATCAAAGTGCGGCGGAATCCGTCATCATCGCAACCGACTCTGCTGAAATCTGCAGGAAGGCTGAAAATTTTTGCAGTCAGGTGCAGATCACGGCGGATACCCACGCGTCGGGCACGGAACGCCTGATCGAGGTGGTGGAGCGGCTGAACGAGCCTGACGACAGCATCATCGTCAACCTTCAGGGCGATGAATTCAACATGCCCCCCGCGCTTGTCGATCAGGTGGCGGCCGCCCTTGACGGTTGTGACGGGGCCGAGATGGCGACCCTGTGCACCCCCATCACCGAGGTGGTGGATTTCGCCAACCCCAATGTCGTGAAGGTCATCTTCGATCGCGATCATTTCGCGCTGGATTTCCGGCGTGATCCTGTCAGGTGGTACGGAAACGGTCCTGCGCCCGCGCCGGGCATCCTGGGTTACCGTCACATCGGCATTTACGCGTACCGGGCCGGATTCCTGAAAGGTTATAAAACGCTTTCGCCCGGCAAGCGCGAACAACAGGAAAGGCTCGAGCAGTTGCGCATGCTGGAACACGGGCGGCGGATCCATGTCGCGATTGCCGCCGACAGGCCCGGGATCGGTATCGATACCCCCGAAGACCTGGCGCGGGCAAGATCCCGATGGGAAAGTGAAAAGCGGAATGCGGAAAGTG
>CAZXGW010000046.1:7594-10081 GCA_964640355.1 uncultured Enterobacteriaceae bacterium | reverse complement strand
TCGCTGGATTCCGGAAACCGCCCCTCCTTGTGCCTCGAAAACAGCGTCTCGCCATCCAGCCGGATATCGAAGATCCCGCCTTCGCCCGGGATCAGGGCCACTTCTCCCAGCTCCTCGGCAAACGTCATCAGTAATTCCTGGGCCATCCAGGCCGCGCGCAGGATAAACCGGCACCTGGCGCAGTATTCGATTTCCAGGCGAGGGGAATTTTTCCCGGCAACCATGATGGCTTAATGTGGTCTATACAGGTGAATAAACAAGCGTCACCCAGGAGACGGCCCATGAATAACCGCCAGACAGTCCATTCGGCCCTGGCCGTGGCGATCGCCCTGATGCTGGTTCCGACCGCCGCCCGGGCCGATGTATTCTCCCTGCATTTCGGATACAGCAGTTTCGGCCATCATCACGGCGCTTACGGTTACTACTATCAACCGCCTGCATATTACCACGCACCGTACCCGTACTGTTACGCGCCGCGTGTCTATCATTACCATCCGCATTTTCACCACTTCAGACCGCACCGCCACCACCACGGTTACCACGGCGGTCATCACCGGCATTTTTCCAGGCTGGCCGTCCACGGTCTCAACCATGCAGGCAACCACCACGGTGCACCGGGTATCCACGGCAGGCATCCCGGTCATGGCTTTCACCACGGGTTTCACCACCCACACCGGCCAGGAGGGTCGTTCTCGGGGAGCCTCGTGGGCATACGCTAACGTAGAACGGCACCGACCGTTACCGGGTGTTACGCGGTATTACGCTGTGGCCGCCGCGTAGTCGAGGCGACGGATATCACCTCTGAGCCAGTACAGCATGGCCACCCCCGGCAGCGCGGCCAGGAAAGTGATAAAAAAGAAATCGCTCCATCCGAGCCAGGCCACGAGCTGGCCTGAAGGCGGCCCGACGAAGACCCGCCCGACCGCGGCGAGCGCCGAAAGCAGGGCAAACTGGGTGGCGGTATAACGGTGATTGCAGAGCGCCATCAGGAAGGCCACGAACGCCGCCGTTCCCATGCCGCCCGCCAGGTTTTCCAGGGTGATGACGCCCACGGCGCCCGCCAGGGACTTGCCGTGCAGGGCCAGGAACAGGAATCCCAGGTTGGTCACCGCCTGCAGAAGGCCAAACCACAACAGGGCGCGGTAAAGGCCAATCCGGATCATCATCGCACCGCCCAGCAGCGCGCCGGCGATGGTCATGACCAGGCCCACTACCTTGTTCACCACCCCGACCTCCGTGGGCGTAAACCCCAGGCCGGAAATCAAAAACGCCGTCGTCAGCGATCCCGCAAAGGCATCCCCCAGTTTGTACAGGACGATGAGGATCAGGATCAGCCACGCCGCATCGCGTGACAGAAATTCACGGAACGGTGACACCACGGCATCATCGAGGGACAGCGGCGGCCGGGCGGCATACCGGATCGGCGGCCCGATGACGACGCCGGCGATGCCGGCGAAAAACAGGGCGGCGATCAAGAGGAACGCCGCCTGCCAGCCGATGTGATCCGCCATGATCAACACCCCGGCGCCCGAGACAATCAGGGCAATGCGGTAGGCCGAGACGGAAATGCCCGCCCCGATGCCGCGCTCCTTCTCGCCGAGCAGATCGGCGCGGTAGGCGTCGAAGGCAATGTCCTGCGACGCGGACAGGAAAGCGATCAAGAGGGCCAGCAGGCCCATGACCTCCAGGTTGCGATGCGGATCGGTAAGCGCCATCAGGGCGATGACGATGATCAGCAGCACCTGCGAGGCCAGGATCCAGCTGCGCCGCCGGTCAAAGCCGGGCGGCGCATAACGGTCCATCAGCGGCGACCACAGGAACTTCAATACGTACGGGATCTGGGCAAGGGTAAACAGCCCGATGGTCCGTATTCCGATATCCACCGATGCCATCCACGCCTGCAGCGTGCTGGCACAGAGCGACAACGGCAAGCCGGAAGAAAACCCCAGGAGAAACATGACGCCCATGCGCCGGTTCAATAGATAACCGGCATAATTTCCCCTGGCCCCGTTCTGTCGTTCTTCTCGCATCAGTTACGAGGCGCTACGATACCGGCATGGGCCGGGAAATAGAAAGAAAATTTCTGGTCGCCAATGACGGCTGGCGCGCCGGGGCCTCAAAGGGGATACGCTGCGTGCAGGGCTATTTCACGACCAATCCCTCCTGCTCCATCCGCGTGCGGATTGCAGGGCGCAAGGCCGACCTCAACATCAAGAGCGCCACACTCGGCATATACCGTACGGAATATAACTACCGCATCCCGGTCCGGGACGCGGAAGAGATGCTGGAGCAGCTCTGCACGAAACCGCTGATCGTCAAAACCCGCTACCGGGTGCGGCAAGGCCGGCATCTCTGGGAAATCGACGTGTTTGCCGGCGCGAACGAGGGACTCGTGGTCGCCGAGCTGGAGCTGGACTCAATCGAGGAAACGTTCACCAGGCCCGGCTGGGCGGGCAAGGAGGTGTCGTATGATCCGCGTTACTACAA